>NZ_BAAAMU010000116.1:0-32565 GCF_039529435.1 Nonomuraea maheshkhaliensis | reverse complement strand
CGGCGACCAGCGAGGCGACGGCGGCGGACGGGGTCGTGGCGACGGCGGGCGAGCCCGCGGCGACAGCCCGCGCCGCCAGGACCGCCCGGCCCCGACCGGCGCCATGGCCGAAGCCCTGCGAAAGGCGGGCCTGGGCGGCGACAACCGCTGACAGCCACAGCCCAACACGGCACGCGCGTGCCCGCCGGCCATGCCACCGGGCACGCGCCACCCACCCAGCGCACCCGCCGACCCTCACCCCATCACGCCGGCCCGGCGAAGAAGTAACGGGCCCCGGCCCGCCGACATGCCGGCCATCCACCGGCCCCTCTGCCCAGGTCCGGTGGATGGGCGGCCTGCCTCGCTCAACCGTTCAGGTCGGCACAGAGCCGGCCGGATATGCGCAGACGAGCACGCATTGCCGGGAGTGCTGGCCCTTCCTTCGGAGGAGTGGGAGATCGGCGACGGGATGCGTGATCAACCGCAAGCCGGCTCCTGCCGGGTGAGGCTCTGTGCGTCCGCTGGGGGGCGGTGGAAATGGGCGGTACGGTGCAAGGGTGAGCACGACTGCGTTCGACACGGCGATCACTCAGGCCCGCGACCTGCTCAGGTGGCGCTCTCCCCTGCGCACCGAGCTCTGGGCGGCCAGGCTCATGGCCGAGTTGGAGGAGGCCGGGGAGGCGGAGGCGTTCGCGCGGCGAGCGGCGGAGGACGGTCGGCTGGAGGCGCGTCTCGCGGTGGCGGCGATGGCGGTGCTCGATCGTCCGGGCGAGGCTCCCGTCGAAGACAGCGGCGAGGGCGGCGGCGACGGTGGCGGCGGTGGCGGCGGCGAGCTGCCCGGGTGGGTGCGACGGATGGGGCGCGTGACCTGCGAGGGCGCCTGGTACGGCAAGGCCGACCCCTACGGTGAGCAGGTTCTAGCGGTCCTGGCCTTCCGTTACGAGAACGGCAAGGAGCCGCACATCCTGGTCACCGGCATCGACCAGCCCCACGGTGGCCTGGCCGTGGACGCGCTGGTGGAGGAGTTGAAGTTCCTCGACGATCTGGGCCTGCGGGAGGCGGAGCCGGGGGTGGTGGCGGGCCGGATCCTGGACGCGTTCGAGCTGGGTGATCGGCTCATGGGCGCGGAGGTGGCGGAGACGTTGCCGGCGATCCGGCCGCTGGCGGTGGCCCGCGCCCGGTCCGTGCCCGGCCTCGTACGGGGTGGCGCTCCCGACGGTGCCATGGCCGCGTTCCAGGACCTGCCGGATCTGCCGGGGGCCGAGGAGGCGTTCGGGAAGCTGACCGAGTTCGTCGGGGACCGGCCGCTGTGGTGGAGCCCGGGAAGGGTGCGGCAGTTCCTGACGTCGTGGCTGCCCAGGGAGGCGATCCTGTCGCAGGAGGCGATCGAGGCCATGCCGGAGGTCGTCAGAGCGTGGACCCGGCACTGCGGCGACCAGCCGGCCGTGCTGCGCCAGATCGACGAGGACGCACCCCGCCTGCCCGCCCTCATGGCCGACGACTCCTTGGCCGGCCTGGGCAAACGTCTCGCCCAGCAGAACCTCCCCGAATAGGCGTCCCTACGACCTCGGCACCCCGACGGCGTGACGTCGTCGTCGGTGTCAGAAGGCGTAGCGGATGCGGCAGTACGGGAGGCGGGTCCCCAGGAGGTCGGTGAGGGCGTCGACGTAACGTCCCTTGTGGCCGGTGCGGTAGCGGACGTTCCAGCCGCCCGTCTGCGAGCGTTTGGCCTGCTGCAGGTCCGGGCGCCACAGCACCTCCTCGGCCTTGGGGTGCCAGCCCAGGTTGACCTCGTGCAGCCGGTCGTTGTGGGTCAGGAAGATCACTTCGGCGGCCAGTTGTTCCCGGGCCTGCGGGCTCAGCCTGTCGTCGAGGTGGGTGAACAGGTCGGCCCACGACTCCAGCCAGCCGTCCCGTACGACCACGGGGCTGAAGTTGACATGCACCTCGTAACCGGCGGCGACGAAGTCGGAGATCGCGGCGATCCGGTCGGCGATCGGGGAGGTGCGGATGTCGAGCAGCTTGGAGTCGGCGGCGGGCATGAGGCTGAACCGGATCCGGGTGCGGCCGCGCGGGTCCCAGTCCAAGAGCTCCTGGTTGACGTATTTGGTGGCGAAGCTGGCCTTGGCCTCTGGCAGGTCGCGGAAGAGCTCCACGAGGTCGCGGACGTTGCGCGAGACGGTGGCGTCGAGGGAGCAGTCGGAGTTTTCGCCGATGTCGTAGACCCAGGCGTGCGGGTCGACCTGGTTGGGCTCGGTCTTGGGTCCCTGGCGGCCGGCGTGGCGGCGTAGGTAGCCGAGGATCTGCTCGATGTTGGCGAAGACCGTGATCGGGTTGCTGTAGCCCTTGCGCCTCGGCACGTAGCAGTAGGCGCAGGCCATCGCGCACCCGTTGGCGGTCGAGGGGGCGATGAAGTCGGCCGAGCGGCCGTTGGGCCGGGCCGTCAGCGACTTCTTGACCCCGAGCACGAGCGCCTCGGTCTTGATCCGCACCCAGCGGGCGACGTTGGTCTCGTCGCCGTACAGCTCGGGGATGCGGTGGTGGC
This sequence comes from Nonomuraea maheshkhaliensis, assembly GCF_039529435.1. Lineage (NCBI taxonomy): Bacteria > Bacillati > Actinomycetota > Actinomycetes > Streptosporangiales > Streptosporangiaceae > Nonomuraea > Nonomuraea maheshkhaliensis. The sequence continues at coordinate 30,041 of NZ_BAAAMU010000116.1, read as the reverse complement.
TCTCGATCTCGACGCGTTCGGCGGCGGGGTATCGGGCCAGGATCTCCTGCCCGCGCGGCAGCTCGGCGGCGGCGGGCTCGACGTAGATGCGGCGGATGTCCAGGAGGTTGTTACGAGAAGTGAGGTTCATGTTACTCTTCGTCTCAGGCTACCTGCTCTGTTCGGCTGGGCACGCGTACGCGGTTCTGGAGGCCAGGGGCCAGGTCTCGATCGGGGTGCCGCAGCGCCGGCAGTGGTCGCGTTTGTAGACCCAGCGTTCGTCGGGCGCCGCCGGGTCGCTGATCACCTGACCGGCGTCGCGGCCCAGGGCGAGGTGTGTCACCGCCGTCTGCCACAGGCGCAGGGCCGCCGGTTCGTCCACGTCGCGCCGGCTCGGGTGCAGGCCGGTCAGGTAGAGCAGTTCGGCTCGCCAGGCGTTGCCGATGCCGGCCCACACGCTCTGGTCGAGCACGGCCGCCCCGACCGGCCCTTTGAACGCGGTCAGCCGCCGCACCGCCTCGCTGGAAGAGGCGTCCGCGCGCAGCGGATCGGGGCCGAGCGAGGCGCGCAGTGCCGCCACGGCCTCCGCGTCGAGGGGTTCGCAGCGGGAGGGGGCGATGAGGTCGTACGCCACCTCGTCCGTCGCCAGCCGCAGCCGGGTGCCGGCCCGGGGCGCGGTGGCCGGGTCGTCGTAGCGCAGGAAGATGCCGCGCATCCCCAGGTGGACGTGGATCGCCACCGCCGGGTCCGGGTCCGGGTACAGGTCTTCGAAGTGGTACAGGAGGTGTTTGCCCACGGCCTCCACGCCTGTCACCGTCCGTCCGTCGTAGGGGCGCGCGTCGAAGCGGCCCTGAGGGCCGGACGCGCGCACGACCCGTCCGGAGAGGTCGGCGTCCTGGGCGTCGGCGTAGCGGTGGATGAGGTGTCCTTCGGGCATACCTCGGGCCTACCCCGTGACCTGGGCGTCGGCGTGGGGGCGGTAAATAGGGCGTCCTTCCGGCATACCCGGGCACCTACCCCGTGAGCTGGGCGGACGCGCTGGCCAACAACATGTCGAGCGCCGTCGGGTACACGCTGTCGTTCATCGTCGCCACCAGCAGCGGCGCGGTGGCCGCGATGTTGGGGTGGGTGCTGGCGGGCAGGCGGGCGTACGTGTCGCGCCACACCTCCTCGTCGGCCTCCCGCGCCGCCTTCGGCAGGGCCAGGGTGGCCGCGTCGAGGATGGCGAAGGCCAGGCTCTGGTCGATGAAAGCGTGATAGATCCGGACCGCGTCCGCGTCACGAAAGCCGGCCCCGCGCACGATCCCGAGGATCGTCTCGTCCCCGGCCACCTCGTTCGGCCGGCCGGTGACCCGGCTGGCGGTCAGCACGGCGGCCTGCGGATGGGCCAGGTAGGCGTGGTGGATGCGCAGGCCTAGGTCGCGCAGGTCGGCACGCCAGTCGCCGGTGGCCCGCCAGTCCTCCATGGCCTGGCGGAACAGCTCGTCCGCGATGGCCAGGATCAGATCGTCCATGCCGCGGAAGTACCGGTAGACGGTGCTGGCGTCGGCGCCGAGCGCGAGGCCGAGCCGGCGGGCGCTCAGCCCGTCGGCGCCGTGCTCGCGCAACATCCGCAGCGCGGTCTCGACGATCAGCGCGTGCGTCAGCACCTGTCCCCGCTTGGTGGGACGGCGCCGCCGGCGGGCCGCCTCCGGCACCACTCGCTTGGCCACGAAGGTCCCCTCCTTATGCCAACACCATTGACGTTGAACAGCCTACGGCCGTTGGATGGTCAGCACACCCCGAAAAATCATCTCAAAAGGGGATTTATCGTCATGCGTATCCTCCTCGTAGGAGCCGGCGGCGTGGGAACCGCCATCACCCGGATCGCCGCCCGCCGCCCCTTCTTCGACCACATGGTGGTCGCCGACTACGACCTGCCCCGCGCCAAGGCCGCCGTGGCCGCGCTCGGCGACCGAGCAGCCAGGTTCACCGCGGCCAGGGTGGACGCCGCCGACGCGCGCGCCGTCACCGCGCTGCTGGCCGAGCACCGCTGCGACGTGCTGCTCAACGCCACCGACCCGCGTTTCGTGCTGCCGTTGTTCGAGGCGGCGCTGGCCGCAGGGGCCGACTACCTCGACATGGCCATGTCGATGTCCAGGCCGCACCCCGACCGCCCGTACGAGGAGGTGGGCGTCAAGCTCGGCGACGAGCAGTTCGCCCGCTCCGCCGACTGGGCCGAGCGGGACAGGCTGGCGCTGGTCGGCATGGGTGTGGAGCCCGGCCTGGCCGACGTCTTCGCCCGTTACGCCGCCGACAAGCTGTTCGACGAGATCGAGGAGATCGGCATCAGGGACGGCGCCAACCTGACCGTCGACGGCTACGATTTCGCCCCCTCCTTCTCCATCTGGACCACGATCGAGGAGTGCCTCAACCCGCCGCTCGTCTACGAGAAGGAGCGCGGCTGGTACACCACGGAGCCGTTCAGCGAGCCCGAGATCTTCGACTTCCCCGACGGGATCGGCCCCGTGGAGTGCGTGAACGTCGAACACGAGGAGGTCGTGCTGGTGCCGCGGTGGATCCCGGCCCAGCGGGTGACGTTCAAGTACGGCCTCGGCGAGGAGTTCATCGGCACGCTCAAGACCCTGCACGCGCTGGGCGTGGACCGCACCGAGCCGGTCGCCGTCATGACCGACCGCGGCGAGGCCCGGGTGTCACCGCGCGACGTGGTCGCCGCCGTGCTGCCCGACCCGGCCGCGCTCGGCGAGCGCATGCACGGCAAGACGTGCGCCGGCACCTGGGTGAAGGGCGTCAAGGACGGGCGGGCGCGCGAGGTGTACCTCTATCACGTGGTCGACAACGACTGGTCGATGCGCGAGTACGGCTCCCAGGCGGTGGTCTGGCAGACCGCGGTCAACCCGGTGATCGCGCTGGAGCTGATGGCGACGGGCGTCTGGAAGGGCGCGGGCGTGCTGGGGCCCGAGGCGTTCGAGCCGGAGCCGTACCTGGATCTGCTGGTCGAGTACGGCTCACCATGGGGCCTGCGCGAGCAGTGAGGGGGCCGGGGTCCACCGGTGAAAGCGGGCGCAGGATCATGGGAGGCAGCGAACCGAACATCGGAGGTTTCCCTTGAGCATCGCCGACGATCCCGACCGCGCACCGGCCCGATCCCACCTGTACGCCATGGGCCTGTCGGAGGAGGAGATGCGCCGGCCCGTGGTCGGCATCGCCTCCACCTGGACCGGCACGATGCCGTGCAACCTGAACCACCGGGACCTGGCCGTCCAGGTGGCCGAGGGCGTGCGCGCGGCGGGCGGGCTGCCCATGGAGTTCAACACGATCGCCGTCTCCGACAACCTCACCATGCACACCCCCGGCATGCGTGCCTCGCTGATCAGCCGCGAGGTCATCGCCGACTCCATCGAGCTGATGGGCCGCGCGCACGGCTTCGACGCGCTGGTGGCCATCGTCGGCTGCGACAAGACCGTACCGGCCGCGATCATGGCGCTGGCCAGGCTGGACGTGCCCTCGGTCATCCTCTACAGCGGCAGCATGCTGCCGGGCCGCTGGCGCGGAAAGGACGTCACCATCCAGGACATGTGGGAGGCGCTCGGCGAGCGCGAGGTCGGCCGGATGGACCAGGCCGATCTCGACGACCTGGCCAAGCACGCCTGCCCGGGTGCGGGCACCTGCGCCGCCCAGTACACCGCCAACACCATGGGCACCGTCGCCGACTTCCTCGGCCTGGCCCCGTTCGGGGTCGGCGACATCCCGGCCACCGTCCCCGACAAGGAGGCCGCCGCCCGCCGCGTCGGCGAGATCGCCATGCGCGCGCTGGCCGCCGACGCCCGCCCCTCCAAGGTGCTGACCGCCGACGCGCTGCACAACGCGATCGTGTCGGTGGCCGCCATGGGCGGCTCCACGAACGCCGTCCTGCACCTGCTGGCCATCGCCCGCGAGGCCGGGCTGCCGCTGGAGATCGACCGGATCGGCGAGGTCTGCCGCCAGATCCCGATCATCACCGGCCTCAAGCCCAGCGGCGGCGACGCCACCGCGCTGGACCTGTGGCGGGCCGGCGGCACCTCCCTGGTGGTCCGCCGCCTGCTGGAGGCGGGGCTGCTGCGCGAGAACGTCACCCTCGTCGACGGCCGCACCCTGGCCGACGTCGCCGCCGACGCCCGCGAGACCCCGGGTCAGACCGTGGTGGCGAGCGCCGAGCGGCCGTTCAAGCCGCGCGGCGCGCTGGCCATCCTGCGCGGCTCGCTGGCGCCCGGCGGCTGCGTGCTCAAGCTGGGCGGCAAGGACGACTTCCGTCACGAGGGCCCGGCCCGGGTCTTCGACTCCGAGGCCGACTGCTACACCGCCATCCAGCAGGGGCGGATCGTGGCCGGCGACGTCATCGTGGTCCGGTACGAGGGCCCGGCGGGCGGGCCCGGCATGCGCGAGATGTTGTCGATCACCGGCCCGCTCGTGGGACGCGGGCTCGGCACCTCGGTCGCATTGGTCACCGACGGCCGCTTCAGCGGGGTCTCGCACGGGCTGGTCATCGGGCACGTGGCGCCCGAGGCGTACCACGGCGGGCCGATCGCGCTGGTCCGCGACGGCGACACGGTCGTGATCGACAGTGCCGCCGGCACGCTGGACCTGCTCGTCCCCGAGGAGGAACTGGCCGCGCGGCGCGCCACCTGGCAGCGTCCCGAGCGGCCGGTCGAGCGCGGCGTGCTGACCAAGTACGTGGCCAGTGTCGCCTCGGCCTCCGACGGCGCCGTCACGGCCTGAGGCCCTGGACCGAACACGGGGTACGGGCGGCTATGCTGCGCAATGACGTATGCCGCCCTCACCCTTGAAGGAGACTTCCGCGATGTACAAGGAGTTCGCTGTCGAGGCCGTGATGTGGGTCGTCCCGGTCGTGGTGCTGATCGGGGTAGCGCTCCTCGTCACCGCGTGAGCCCTTGGGGGCCCGGCCGGCGCCGGCCGGCCCCCACACTCTCTCAGCGGTAGTAGCGGTAGGCCACGCTGGTCCTGGCGTAGCGGTTGAAGCTGGCCCAGCCGTCCAGGTAGTTGTTCCACCTCTGCGTCAGCGCCCTCGTACGGACGGTGCAGGCGGCGTAGCGGACCTTGCGCGGCTTGATGGTGCCGACGTAGTCGTAGCAACTGCCGACCGACCTGCCGTTGACGCTCAGCCGGGCGTTGAGCTTGACGCGGTAGAGGTACGTGCGGGAGATGTTCGTGATCCGGACGTTGATCCGGCAGGTGTCCTTGCATCTGCCGAAATAGACCTTGGTGCGGATCAGCTGACGTGCCGCCGTCGTGGCGGTCCCCGCCGCCGAGACGGACACCGGTGTGAACGACGCAGCGGTCGTGGATGCGGTGGTGGACGCGCCGGCGGGTGTGGCCATGAGCGATGTCGCGGCAGCGGCCGCTAAGGCCGCGCCGGCGAGGCGCTGAAACATTGTGCCCCCAGAGTTGAAACGGCCGCTTCCCCCTCTTGGCAGCGACCCGTGTCCCTTCGACTACTATCAGGCGCTCAAGTAAAATAGTGCACGACGTGCAATATTCGATATAGAACGGTTATCCGCTTATATCGGCTTTATGCGCACAAGCACCCGCTGTCTCAGGAGGCCCACGCCAGCAGCGGACCCCCTTCCCTGAGCCGCCGCAACGCCTGTTTCTCCAGCTGACGAACCCGCTCCCTGGTCAGGCCGAGCTGCTCGGCGATCTGGGTGCAGCTCTGGGCCTCCCGCCCGGCCAGGCCGTACCGGCAGCTGATCACGAACGCCTCGCGCGGCGGCAGCGTCGTGACCAGCGCGCGCAGCTCCGAGCCGAGCGCGCGGCGCTCGGTGAGCTCCTGCACCTGCGGGCCCTCCTCGTCGGCGATCATGTCGCCGATCCTGCTGTCGCCGTGCTCCCCCACGGGAAGGTCGAGGCTGACGGTCTCCTGGCCGAGCCGGCGCAACGCCGCCACCTGGGCCGGCGACCGCTCGGCCGCCGCGCCCAGCTCCGCCTCGGTCGGCTCGCGGCCCAGCTCGGCGGCCAGCCGCCGCTCGACCCTGGCCAGCCGCGACAGCTCCTCCGCCACGTGGATGGGCAGCCGCACCGTACGGCTCCTGTCGTGGATGCCGCGCTCGATCGCCTGGCGGATCCACCACATCCCGTACGTGGAGAACTTGTATCCCCGCGTGTAGTCGAACTTCTCCACGGCCCTGATGAGGCCGAGGTTCCCCTCCTGGATGACGTCCGGCAACGGCAGCCCCCGGTAGGAGTAGCGCCTGGCGGCGGCCACGACCAGCCGGAGGTTGGACCTGATCAGCAGGTCCTTGGCGCGCCGCCCGTCACGTGCGACGCGGTGGAGTTCCGGCGTGCCCTCACCACGCCCGATCAGATGGCCCGCGTACAGGCCTGCCTCGATCCGCCGGGCGAGGTCGACTTCGTCCGCGGCGGAGAGCAAGGGGATTTTGCCGATCTGCTCCAGGTACATGCCGAGCAGGTCGGGCTCGTCGGCCGACATGCCCGGGCACTACCCGGTAAACGGCGGCGGATTCCCCTCTTCGTTGAGTTCGGCGATGGCCAGCTCGGCCGTGGAGCGGATGTCGAAGAACTTGTCCAGCGCGGTGATCGCGAACAGGTGCTTGCACCTGCCGTTGAGCCCCGACAGCAGCAGCCGGCCGCCCGAGGCGGTGACGGCCTTGTGCAGATAGACCAGGACGGAAAGGCCCGATGAGTCGCAGACGGCCACCGCCTGCATGTCGATGACCAGCATCGGGGGCTGGGTGAGATCGAGCGCCTTGGTGACGCGATCGCGAACCTCGGCCGCCGACCCGAAGTCGAAGTCCCCCGTCAGCCGCGCGATGACGCAAGGTCCCTGGAGTCCGAGGCTTATCGACAAGGCCTGCTCCGAAGTCACCCAGCTCCACCTACCCGCGTTGCTTTCCCGATCCAACCACTTTACGAGAAGTAGCGCTTCGGGTTGAACACCAGCATCTGCTCGATCTGGCCATCGGTCACACCCGAGTCCAGCAGTGCGGCCAAAACGTCGTCGTGAATGTGATCGTAGCGCCAGTTCGGCGCGAGCGTGCTGCGGGTCTCCTCCCAGTCACCGCCGAAGTAGTCCATGAAGCAGGCCGCGTCATGGCTGAGGACCATGCGGTCGGCGTAGCCGCGCCCGCACAGCGCGGCGATGGTGGCCACGCGCTGCGCCGTCGGGTTGTAGACGTCGAGGCCGAACCGGTCCATGCCGAGGATCGCGCCGGTGTCGGCCAGGCGCATGAGGTAGTCGAGGTCGTTGCTGTCACCCGCGTGCCCGACGACCACTTTGCTCAGGTCGACGCCCTCCTTGGCGAACAGGTCGAGCGCGAGGAGCCCGGTGCGCTCGGTGGAGTTGGTGTGCACGGTGATGGGCGCGCCCGTACGCACGTGGGCCTGCGCGACGGAGCGGCAGATGCGCTCGACGCCGGGCGTCAGCCCCTGTGCGTCCACGGCGCACTTGAGGAAGGCCGCCTTGACGCCCGTGTCCGCGATGCCCTCGGTCAGGTCGCGGACGAAGTCGTCGATCATCGGGTCGGGGCGGTCGATGATCAGGCCGGGGCCGCGGAAGGCGTAGGTGTGGGGCAGCTCCTCGAAGACGTAGATGCCGGTGGCCACGATGAAGTTGAGGCCGGGCACCTGCTCGGAGACGCGCAGGATGCGCGGGATGTGCCGGCCGAGCCCCCACACCGTCGGGTCGACGATCGTGCGCACGCCCTTGGCGGCCACCGCGCGCAGCTTGGTGACGGCGTCGGCGACCCGCTGCTCCTCGTCCCACCAGGCGCCTCTGCCGTAGTTCTCCAGGTGCTCGGTGGCCGTCACGAAGACGTGTTCGTGCATCAGCGTCTGCCCGAGCTCGCCGACGTCGACGGGGCCGCGAAGAGTCTCGACCATGGACATGCGCGCCTCCATACCGGCTGGTCGGTGTGCGCCAAACTAAGCTCCCACCGACCCGCCGTCAACAGCCAAGCCGCCCGGCTCCGCCGATGTCAGCCCGCCGTACGGTGCCCCGCCGGGCGGGCGTGGCGGGGGAAGAGCGGGTCGGGGCGCGTCAGCCGGTCGGCGCCGACCGCCGCCAGCACGCGCGCCGCCGCACCCGGCAGGAACGGCTCCAGCTGTACGGCCAGTTCCCGGCACGTCCGCACCAGCGTGCCCAGCGACGTCTCCCGCTCCCGCCCGGACTGCTGCCAGGGCCTGGTCAGCTCGACGTACTTGTTGGCCTCCTCGACGAGCGTCCACACGGCGAGCGCCGCCCGGCGGAAGTCGAAGCCGGCCAGCGCCTCGTCCACCGCGCCGTCCACCCGTGCGAGCGGCTCCCCTTCGTCGGGTACGTGCCCGTCCAGGAAACGGACGACCATGGCGGCGACCCGGCTGACCAGGTTGCCCAGGCCGTTGGGCAGGTCCTCATCGGCCCTGGTGACCAGGCGGGTCTCGGTGAAGTCGGCGTCGCCCACGCGCGGCACCTCGCGCAGCAGCCACCACCGCACGGCGTCCGTCCCGTACGCCGCCACGAGAGCGGCCGGATCGGCGGCGTTCCCCGACGACTTGCTGATCTTGCGGCCGTCGGCCGTGAGGTAGTCGTGCACGAAGATCGCCGTGGGCAGCGGCCGCCCGGCGGACAGCAGCATGGCCGGCCAGTACACCGCGTGGAACCGGATCACCCCCTTGCCCACGAGATGCACCTTGCTCGGCTCACGCACCCACCACCGCTCGTAGTCGCCACCGTCGGGCGAGGTGCCACCGTCCAGCGCGGTGATGTAGTTGGCCAGTGCGTCCCACCACACGTACACCACCTGGGCCGGATCGCCGGGCACCGGGATCCCCCACCCCCTGGCCCGGACGGCGGAGCGGGAGACGCTGATGTCGTCGAGTCCGGCCGCGACGAAGGCCAGCACCTCGTTGCGACGCGCGGCGGGCTCGATCCGCAGCCGCCCGTCGCTGATGAGGGCGTGCAGCTCGTCCTGGTAGCGGGAGAGACGGAAGAACCAGTTCTGCTCGGAGACGCGCTGCAGCGGCGCCTCGTGCCCGTCGGGACAGGGCCCTTCGGGATAGAACTGCTCGCAGCCCACGCAGTAGAGCCCCTCGTAATGGCGCTGGTAGAGGTCGTGCGCGGTCTCCCGCCAGATGCGCTCGACGCCGTCGCGGTGACCCGGATGCGTGCTGGTCCTGATGAAGGAGTCGAACGACAGGGCGAGCGGCCCGCGCAGGCCCTCGAACGCGGCGGCGTTCCTGTCGACCAGCTCGCGCACCGGCACGCCCGCCGCCTCCGCGGCCAGCACGTTCTTCAGCGAGTTGTCGTCGGTGCCGGTCTGGAACCGGACGGGTTCGCCCCGCCGCCGGTGGTGCCTGGCCAGCACGTCGGCCTGGACGAGTTCGAGCGCGTGGCCGAGGTGCGGCCGGGCGTTGACGTAGGGGATGGTCGTCGTGATGTACATCGGATGCCTCCCGAGGGGCCCCGGACACGACGAGAGGCCCCGGCTAGCAGGGCCTCAACGTGGACGTGGCGGTGGGACCCCTAGGGGGTCATCATCACCGCGCGGTTCGTCATGAGGACATCGTACGCCGTCGCCGCACCGCGTAGATCACCCATCCGACGGCGAACACCGCCAGCCCGGCCAGCACCGACGTGAGCGGCAGCGTCGCCGCCAGCACCAGGCACAGCACCAGCCCGAGCACGGGGACGACGCGCGGCGGCGCCCCCTCCTCGCGGCCGAGCGTGAGCGCGGAGGCGTTGGCGACGGCGTAGTAGACCAGCACACCGAACGAGGAGAACCCGATCGCCCCGCGCAGGTCGGCCACCAGCAGCAGCACGATCACCGCGGCGCCCACCGCCAGCTCGGCCCGCCTCGGCACCTGCCGCACCGGGTCCACCGCGGCCAGCACCCCGGGCAGGTCGCGCTCGCGCGCCATGGCCAGCACGGTGCGGGAGACGCCGAGCAGCAGCGCCAGCAGCGCGCCGAGCGCCGCCACCGCCGCGCCGACGGTCACGGCAGGCGTCATCCAGCCGAACCCGGCCTGCCTCACCAGGTCGGACAGCGGCGCCGGGGACCTGGCCAGCAGCTCCGGCTTCAGCGCGCGCAGCGCGGCCAGGGCGACCAGCAGGTAGACGACCAGCGTGATGGCCAGCGCGATGCCGACGGCCCTGGGGATGGTGCGGGCGGGGTCGCGCACCTCCTCGCCGAGGGTGGCGATCCTGGCGTATCCGGCGAAGGCGAAGAACAGCAGCCCGGCCGCCTGCAGCACACCCCACGGACCTGGCTCGACCAGTGTCGGCTCCGGTGTGTAGGAGAACCAGCCGACCACGTCGTCGCCCGCCAGCCCGGCCACGACCACCCCGGCGAGCACGGCCAGCACGAAGACCACGATCGCCCGCGCCAGGCCGGCCGAGCGGCGCACCCCGAACAGGTTGAGCACCGTCAGCACGACCACCGCGGCGACGGCGGCCGGTCGCTCGCGCCCCGGCAGCACGTAGGCGCCGAACGTCAGTGCCATGGCCGCGCAGGAGGCGGTCTTGCCGACCGTGAAGCCCCAGCCCGCGAGGTAGCCCCACAAGGGCCCGAGGCGGCGCCTGCCGTAGACGTAGGTGCCGCCGGACTCGGGGTAGAGGGCGGCCAGGCGGGCCGAGGAGGTGGCGTTGCAGTAGGCGACGACGGCGGCGAGCGCGAGCGAGACCAGCAGCCATTCGCCGGCGGCCGCGGCGGCGGGGGCGAAGGCGGCGAACACGCCCGCGCCGATCATCGCGCTCAGGCCCACGACCACCGCGTCGGTGGTGCCGAGCCGGCGCGCCAGCTCCTCCGGCATCGTCCCTCGCCTCCTCCCGCCCGTCAGGAGGAACCCACTCTGCCCTATCCACCGACAGATCCACACCAACGCCGGATGAACGTCCCGGTCAGTCGTCCTTGTCGGCGGCCGGCACCACCAGCACCGGCCGGCGCGCGTGGTGCAGCACCCGGTCCGAGGTGCTGCCCAGCAGCAGTGAACGCACCCCGCCCAGCCCTCTGGTCCCGGTCACGATGAGGTCGGCGTCCAGTTCGTCGGCCACGTCCACGATCGTCGACCAGACGGCCACGGAATCCGGCTCGCACCGGGGCGCCGCGTCCAGCCCCGCCTGCCTGGCCAGCTCCGCCCCCTGCCGGGCCAGCGCGGACATCGCCTCGGCCACCGCCTCGTCCTCCGCGCCCGTCTGGTCGAACGTCATCATGAGCCCGGCCGAGGCGCGGGCCGTGGTCATCGCCACGCGCTCCCACACGGTCAGCACGACCGCCTGCCGCCCGGGGAACTGCCGCCCGGCGAAGGCGATGGCGGCCTTGGCGTCGTCGGAACCGTCGTACGCGATCAGAATCGTCATTTTCAGCCACTCCACAAGAGGTTCGGAACCTGACCTCTATCCCGGACGGCGGCTTTCACGCCTGCTGATCGTCAGGCCAGTGCGGGCGCGACCTCGCGCCGGGCCCGCGGCCTGAGCAGCGACAGCCCGGCCAGCGCCAGCACGCCGAGCTCGGTGACGACCACGACCCGCTGGGTGAGCCCGGCGGGGATGTCGTCGTTGCTCAGCGGGATGCCGAACATGCGCACCACGTACGGGACCACGACCAGCAGCAGGGCGCCCAGGGCCAGCGCGCTGAGGATCCGCAGCGCCTTCGCGTACGGGATCTTCGCCCTGGCCAGCAGCATCCCCGCCGCCGGCATCACCAGGAAGGCGGCGAACGCGGCGTAGCGGTGGATGCCGCCCGACAGCGACAGCGGCACGCCCGGCCTGTCGGTGGGGAAGGCGCCGACCAGGAACATGCTCGCCCCCCACAGCAGCAACAGGGCCACGATCCAGCCGCTCGCCCCGGACCGGCGCAGCGCCTCGGCGATCAGCGCCGAGCCCACGGCGAACAGGGTGAGCGAGGCGGGCAGCAGCCAGCCGGCCGACTGCCAGACGTACTCGCTGATCACGCTGTGCAGCGGGTCCAGGTTCGATCCCGCGTGCAAGGTGAGCATGGCGCCGCTTCCCGCGCCGATGGCCGCGAATCCCGTGACGAGCAATCCCTTCATGCCTTTTACGCTCGCGGAACGCGGCTTTTGCGAACATCGGAGATGGGCCCGAAGCGGCCCTGAAGGTTCCCTTAATACCTTGGTCGGAGCAAGCCCTGGGACCGGCGGCTGACCTGCGCGGACGTGACCCCGAGTAGGGCCTGCCCCCTCAGGGTGGGGGCGGCGGCCCCGACCCGTCCGACGGCCGGGGTGCGCGCCGGGCGCTTACGGGCAGACGGCCTCGATGCGCGCCGGGACGCTTACGGGCAGGGGCGGGCGGGGTCGAAGTAGACGCGGACCGTGGTGGCGCCGGCCCTGGTGTGCACGCGTACGAGATCGCTGAGCAGGTTGACGATGAGCAGGCCGCGCGAGCCCGCGGTGCGCGGATCGACCGGTTCGCGGCCCGCGAGCGGGTCGGTGATGTGGCCCGCGTCGCTGACCTCGCACACCAGCCGCCCGTCCTCGGCCCACACTCGCAGCGTGCCCGCGCCGCCGCCGTGGTCGAGGCTGTTGGCGCCCAGCTCGGCCACCGTCAGCCGGATGTCGTCGAGGCGGTCGGCGCCGAAGCCCATCGCGGCGGCCTCGCGGGCGGCCAGGCTCCGCGCCGCCGACAGGTTGCCGTTGTCGAAGCGCAGCGACACGAACGCCTCGGGTTCGTCGAGCGGCCGGTTGTGCCCCTCGATCACCAGCTCGGGCGCGTAGTCGGCGCTGTCCCATTCGCGGGAGGCGTCACGCAGCACCGGATGGGTGCGCGCCGCCTCTTCGAGCACGTCGGAGGTGAGGCCGTCGAGGTCGTACGGGCACAGGATGGTGGCCCGCCGGCCGCTGAACGCCAGGTTGATCAGCGCCTCGTGCTGGGCGCAGGCCGGATATTCGGCCGCGCTGCGGCCCGGCCAGATCGGCTCGCCGATGATGCGCACGTGCCGGCCGGGATGCCGGTCGGCGAACTCGCGCAGGACGCCGGGGATGATCCGCCCCGGGTTGCGCCCGGCCTCCGTCATGTCGAGCAGCAGCACCCGGCCCGCATCCGCCCCGAGCGCCGTCTCGATCAGGGCGAGATTGGCGGCGGGCACGGCGACCGCCACGGGCTCGCCCTCGGCCAGCCCTTCGCGGACGAAAGCCGTGGTGGCGGCCACGTATTCGGGTGCGCCCCGGTAGAGGAGTGCCGGGTGCGCGAACGGTTTCGCCGACATCACCAACCACGCTACCCAAGGTTGATGAATTCCCGGCAATCCATTGGGGTACCTAATGTGGTGTGAAGAGAGTCCAGCTCGTTCGCCGCCCCCGTCCGGTCCGTAACCCCTATCCCTCCCTCGACCTCCGCACCCCTTCAGGGCGACGGCTCCCCTTCTGAGCCGCTCGACCTTATGCTCGGGACATGTCGGAATTGCAGATGAGAGTGTCCGACGAGGACCGGGAGCGCACCGCACAGCAGTTGCAGCGCGCGTTCACCGAAGGTCGCCTCAATCAGATGGAGCTCGAAGACCGGCTGGAGATCGCGCTGTCGGCGAAGACGTACGCGGACTTGCTGGGCCTGATCGACGATCTGCCCAGCGAGCAGCCCGCGACCGGCGACGTGGTCGAGCTGGAGTCGAAGAACGGCAACCTCAAGCGTTCCGGCGACTGGAACGTCCCACGCCGGCTGCGGGTGTCGTCGAAATACGGCAGCGTCGAGCTCGACCTTTCCGAGGCCGTCATCGCCCATCCCGTCGTGGAGATCGAGCTCGACCTCACCTACGGCTCCGGCAAGATCATCCTGCCGGAGGGCGGCGTGGTGGACGTCGACGGCTTCAGGAGCGACTGGGGCAGCACCAACACCTCCGCCGTGCCGAGCAGGCCACGGCCCGGCGCCTTGCGGGTGGTGATCACCGGGCGGGCGAAATACGGCGGTCTCACCGTGCGCTATCCGCGCAAACGCTGGTTCACCCATTGATGGAAGAGCGAGATGTGGTGCTCGCTGGGCACCAGGACCCCGCCCTCCTCGTACGCCCGTGACGACATGCCCGGCTGGGTGCGTTCACAGGCGTCGAAGTCCTGCGCGTTGACCCGGTGGAACAGCTCGACCGACAGCGACAGGTCGGCCCCCGAGGCGATCACGTCCGGGTGGTAGAGCCAGTCGCACTCCACCACGGTCCTGTCCACGGCCATGGGGATCATGCGGTGCAGGATCACGTGGTCGGGCACCAGGTTGACGAACACCTGCGGCTTGACGGTGATCGCGTAGTAGCGCCGGTCCTGCTCCTCGGCGACGTCGGGCAGCTTGCCGAACCCCGGGCTGCCGTCCACGGTGAACCCCTCGGCCCGCGCGGCGAACTCCGCGCCGTGGCCGACGTAGTACTGCGCCGCGAAGCCGCCGGCGAACTCGGGCAGCACGGCGGTCAACTCGGGGTGGATGGTGGCGCAGTGGTAGCACTCCATGAAGTTCTCGACGAGGAGCTTCCAGTTGGCCTTGACGTCGTAGACGATGCGGCGGCCGAGCGCGAGCTCCTCGACGTGGTAGCGCTCGATGGCGGCGGGGTCGCCGAGGCGTTCGGTGGCGGCGTACATGACCTCGTCCTCGAACGAGGGCGGCTCGGCGGCCAGGCAGACCCACGCGTACCCGAGCCATTCGCGCAGGTGGACGGGTGACAGGCCGTACTGGACGCGGTCGATGTCGGGCATCTTGGCCAGGTTGGGCGCGGCGGCCAGGCGGCCGTCGAGGTCGTAGGACCAGGCGTGGTAGGCGCACCTGATCGTCCGCTTGACCTCGCCCGCCTCCTCGGCGCACAACCGCGCGCCGCGGTGCCGGCAGACGTTGAGGAAGGCACGTAAGCGCTGGTCGCGCCCGCGTACCACGATCACGTTCTCCCTGCCGACCTGCACGGTCTTGAACGCGCCCGGCTTGGGCAGGTCGTCGGCCCTGACCGCGCAGAACCAGAGATCTTCGAAGATCCTGGCCTGCTCGTCCGCGAAGATCGCGGGGTCGGTGTAGGAGCGTCCTGGCAGCGTGGAGATCAAGCTCGACGTGGTGGTCAACCGACACCCCTAGTTGCGTATTACGCACCGAGTTGCTCTATATGCGTCATAGTCGGGCGGCCTCAGGGGGCTGTCAAGAGGTAGTTGCTGTAGCGGCGCAGCAGCCTCGCGTACACGCCGCTCATGAGCCCGTCGGGCAGCAGCCCCGCGAACGGCCGCTGCATGTCGGTGAGCTCGGTCCCGGCCAGCCTCGCGGGCCTGCGCACCACCCTTGACCTGGCCTTCTCGTACGCCCGCAGATCCCCGATCGACCCGCTGAGCACCCACGCGTCCTCAAGGGCCTGGTTGGCGCCCTGGGCCATGGTCGGGGGCATGGTGTGGGCGGAATCACCGGCCAGGGTCGTCGGACCTTTGCCCCAGACGTCGCGGATCGGCTGCCGGTGGTGCGGGAAGAAGTCGACGTCCGTGAGCGTGGCCAGGATGCCGGGCACCGGCTCGGCCCAGCCGCCGAAGCGTTCGCGCAGCCGCGGCACCACCTCCTCGTCGCCTGCCCAGAACGGCCCGCCGGGCGCCGCCCGTACGTCGAACCACCACAGCAGCCGCCCCCTCCCCGCCGGGATCAGCCCGCACAGCCCCGCGCCGCCCGCGATCATCACCGCCCTGCGCAGCTCGGTGAGCGCGGTGGGCATGGTGGTGAACCCCTGCCAGGTGACGAACGGGCTCAGCGTGGCGGAGTCCTCCCCCCACAGGGCGGCGCGCACCACGGAACGGCGGCCGTCGGCGCCCACGAGCACGTCGCCGCGCACCGTGCGGCCGTCGGACAGGCGGGCCTCGGCCCGCTCGGGCGTCACGTGCTCGGCCCGCGCCCCGTAGGTCACCGGGATGCCGTCGGCGAGCAGCTCGACCAGCTCGTGGCGGGCCACGTGCACGACGGGGTAGCCGTAGCGGCGCTCGGCCACGGTGAGGTCGAGGGTGAGCAGCCGCCTCCCGCCGGAGGCCCACGACTCCAGGGTCTCCAGGCGGCGGCCCACGCCCGAGCAGTCGACCTTGAGCCGCTCCAGGATGGCCGTGCTGCCGGGCCAGAGCGTGACGGAGCCGCCGGCCGTACGCGGCTCGGGGGCCTCCTCGTACACCTCGGCCTCGTGTCCCGCGTTCAGCAGGCCGCGCGCCAGGGCGAGCCCCGCGACGCCCGCGCCGATGATGATTACCCTCATAGCAACCCCTGATTAATGAGACTCTCAATATCAGATACTAGGAGTATCACAATGTCTGCGCGCGGTCGCAAGCCCGACCCCACGGTCGACACCCGGATCAGGCAGGCCGCGTCCGGGCTCGTGCTGACCCACGGCTTCGACTTCACCATGGACGACGTCGCGGCGGCGGCAGGCGTGGGCCGGGCGAGCGTGTTCCGCCGCTACGCCACCAAACGCGACATGCTGCTCGAAGCCATCGCGGGCCTGATGAACACGCACGTCGCCATCCCCGACACCGGCTCACTGGAGGGCGACCTGCGCGTGGTCATCTCCGACACGCTCGCCCTGTGGCGCCTGCCCGGCCTGTCGCGCACGGCCAGGCAGGTGTACGGCGAGGCCGGCCGGGACCCCGCGGTCGCCGAGCTCATCCGCACCAGCATGCGCAGCCGGATGGAGCGCTCATGGGTCGTGTACGAGCGCGCGATCGAACGCGGCGAACTCCCCCCGAACGCGGATCTGTGGATGCTCACCGACATGTTCGCCGGCTTCGTGACCTACCGGGGGCTCCTGGATCTTCCGCTGCCCGAACCGGAGGAGATCGTGCAGGTCCTGCTGCATGGCTTTACACCGAGTTGATGTCCTTGGTGTTAGTGGGGTGCAAGTGACCGTCAAGGGAGGACCCATAATGTTCCCTTCGTTAGCTCAACCTACGAAGGGCACAGAAAATGACACCCCCTCGTCGTCGCCTCGCCGTCGCGGGCGCGACGCTGACTCTTGCCGTGCTCACCACCGCCTGTGGTGCGATCGGCCAGGCCGTTGACTGCAACACCGCCGCCAACGACGCGGCCAAGATCGCGACCGAGTGGAGCTCCGCGGTCACCAAGGACGCCGCCAACGCGGACGCCGTCGAGTCCGCCTCGAAGACCGCGGAGACGAAGACCAAGGAGCTCGCGGGCAAGTACGACGGCGAAGTCGCCGCCGCGCTCAACGACCTCGCGGACGGCTTCGGCTCCATCAAGGGCGGCGACCTGAGCAGCATCACCGAGTTCAGCGGCAAGGTCAACGGCTTCACCAGCAAGATCACCGCGGCCTGCTCCTGAGTGGGCTCGCGGTCGCCGTCAGGGCCTGTGGGGGGCAGGACCGCGGCGGCGGCCGCGTCGGGTCCGGCGTCATCTCCGCGATGACGCCGGCCGTGGCGGGGTGAGACGTTCCGCGGCGCGCACGGGGGTGAGCGCCGCCCGTCTTCCGCCCACGGACCCAGGGCCACCGCACGCGAGTGAGCGCCCTCGCGCTCCTCGCGCGGCTGCCCTTCTCCATGCCCGGGGCGGGTTTACGCCGGGCCGTGGTGCGGGCGTTCGGCGCGGGCCTTCTCGTACGCCGCGTCGAATCCCGCCAGCACGGCCGGCCACGAGCCCGCGGCCGGGGGCGTGCTCCTGTTGTGCGCGGCGATCGAGGCGCGCAGCCGCGCGTCCGCGCACAACCGCGCCACCGCCCGTGCCAGGTCGCCGAGCGTGCGCCCGAGCAGCCCCTCGGTGCCGTCCTTGACGAAGTCGGCGACCCCGCTCTGCGCCCTGGCCACCACGGGGACGCCCGCGGCCCTCGCTTCGAGCGCCGCGATCCCGAACGACTCGCGCGGCGCGGGCGCCACGAACACGTCGGCCGAGCCCAGCAGCTTGAGAATCTGCTCGCGGGTGTAGCGGCCGGGCAGCGAGACCCAGCCGGACATGCCGTGGCGGGTCAGGAAGCGCTCCATCTGGCCCCGGGCCGGCCCGTCGCCGACGATCGTGGCCCGCATCGGGATCCCGCCCGGCACGCGGGCACGGGCCGCCTGGAGGAGCCTCAGCAGGCGTACGGGCTGCTTGCGCGGCGCCAGCCGGCCCACCGCGACGATGTGCACCTCACGCCCCTCCTCCCGCGCGCCAGAAGCCCGTTCGTCCGGCCCGCCGGGAGACGGAGCCCCGCCGTCCCATCCCACGGAAACCGGCGCCCAGCCCGACAGGTCGAGGCCGTTGGAGACGACCCGCACCGGCACCTCGGGGCCCGCGACGGCGCGGATCGGGGCCGCGGCGGCGTTGCTCACCGTGGTGGCCACCAGCCGCCACCGCTGCCAGCCGAAGGCCAGCCGAAGCAGCCGGTAGAGCAGCCGCGTCACCGGGTCCCACATGCTGTGCACGGTCACCACGCACGGCACGCCCGCGCGAAAGGCCGCGCGCACCCCCATCCACGCGAACGGCGAGACCGCGCCGGTGTGCACGTGCACCACCTCGGGCCGCCCCGAGGTGATCCAGCGCGTGAGATGCCCCACGCCGAAGGGATGCACGGGCAGGTCGAACGGCATCCGCGCGACGATCCTGCGCACGCCGGGCAGCGGCTCTCCCCTGGTCGCCGTGGCCACCGAGACCTCGTGCCCGGCCTGCCGCTGCATACGTACGAGATCGGCCACCTGGACCTCGATCCCCCCGAGTCGCGGCAGGTAACAGTCGCTCACGTGAAAGATCCGCACGCCTCCCACACTAATCTGGGCGTGTGCCTCCACGTACCGCTGTGTTCTTCCACGCTCACCCCGACGACGAGGCCCTGCTGACGGCGGGCACCATGGCGATGCTCGCGGCCGAGGGGCATCGGGTGGTGCTCGTGGTGGCCACGGCCGGCGAGCGCGGCCTGGCCGAGATGGAGCCGGGCGACGAGCTGGGCGAGACCAGGCTCAAGGAGCTGTACGAGTCGGCCGCGCTGCTCGGCTGCGCCCGCGTCGAGTGTCTCGGCTACGGCGACTCGGGGCTCAGCCCGAAGGGCGGCGTCGCCGACGAGCGGCCCGACAACGCCTTCATCGACGCCGACACCGAGGCGGCCGCCAAGGCGCTGGCGGCGATCCTGCACGAGGAGCGGGCCGAGCTGCTGGCGATCTACGATCCTGCGGGCGGCTACGGGCATCCCGACCACGTGCAGGTGCACCGGGTGGGCAAGCGGGCGGCCGAGATCGCCGGCACGGAGATCGTCCTGGAGGCGACGGTCAACCGCGATCCGCTGGTGCGGCTGCTGAAGCTGGCGGGCAGGTTCTACCGGTTCCCGCCGGAGTTCGACGTACGGACGTTCGAGAGCGCGTACTCGCCGGGTGAGACGATCACCCATCGGGTCAATGTCCGGAAATATACGAAACAGAAGCGGGCGTCCATGGCCGCGCACGCCTCCCAGGCCAGCGGCGGCGACAGCGACCGCACGCTCGCCGTGATGCTGAAGGTCCCCCGCCCGATCTACCGCTTCGTCTTCGGCACCGAGTGGTACGTCCGCCGCGACCTGCCCCCCGGCGCCCGCCTCGGTCATCCGTTCGACCGGTGGCCGAAGTAGTACTCAGGGTTGACGTGCGCGCGGCCGCGACCCGGCAGACTGGACCCCGATGAAGAACAGATGGCTCCAGATCCTCCTGTCGGCGGCCTCGCTCGGCCTGGCCGTGCTGCTCATGGTCTACCTGCCGCAGATCGTGCGCGTGCTGACCGGCAAGGACGTGTCATGGGCGCAGGTCGGAGCCGTCTTCGCCGCGCTCGGCGGGGGCGAGGTCGCGCTGATGGCCGCGGTCTGGCTGCTGAGCCTGCTGGCCTACACGTTCGTGCTGACCAACTCCCTGCCGGGGCTCAACAACCTGCAAGGGCTCACGCTCAACGCGGCGGGCAGCGCGGTGAGCAACCTGCTGCCGTTCGGCGGCGCGGTGGGGGTCGCGGTGTCGTTCGCGATGACCAGGGGCTGGGGCTTCGGCAACCGGGCGATCGTGGTCATGACGCTGGTCAGCGGCATCTGGAACACCTTGTTCAGGTTCGTCCTGCCGGCCGTCGGCATCATCGCGCTGCTGATGGCGGGCAAGGCGGCCAACCCGACCGTGGCCAACGCGGGCTGGACGGGCGCGGTCTCCATCCTCGTGCTCTGCGCGATCGTGGCCGCGTCCCTCTACTGGCAGCGCGCCGCTGATCTGCTCGGCAGAGCCCTCGACGGCCTCACCCGGCTGCTGCGCCTCAAGCTCGACGCCTCCGGGGCCTTCCACCGGCTGCGCGCCGACACCGCCGGCATCGTCAGGACCAGATGGCCGGGCCTGTCGCTCGGCATGGTGTTCTTCCTCGGCTTCCAGTGGGCGATCATGGCCGTCTGCATGCAGGCCACCGGCGCCTGGCCGGGCCCTGCCGAGTCGATCGCCGTCTTCGCCCTGTCGAGGGTCCTGACCAGCGCTTTGATCACACCCAGCGGCGCCGGCATCATGGAGAGCGGGGTGGCCGCGCTGCTGATCGCGTTCGGGGTCGACTCGACTCCCGCCATAGCCACCGCACTGCTTTTCGGCTTCTGGACTTACACTATCGAGATCCCGTTCGGCGGCCTGGCACTGGGCGCATGGGCGCTCCTGCGCAGGCGCAACGGCCGGAACGCCGGCGCGGAGCCCCCGTCCGCGATCTCGAAGGCCACCTAGTGACAATCCCAAACCCCTCAAAGACCTTGTGCGTGATTCGTAGGCCCGCATAGCGTGGCGGCTGACATGGTGGCGTTCCGAGTTCTGGGGCCAGTCGAGGCGTACGAACACGACGACGAACTCGACCTCGGCGGGTTGCGGCAGCGGGCCGTCCTCGCCCGGCTTCTCGTGGCCCGAGGTCAGGTCGTGCCCGTTGACACGCTTCTCTACGATCTGTGGGACGACGACGCGGCCAAGGGCGCGCAGTCGGGTCTGCAGGTCTACATCTCCCGCCTGCGCCGGGTGCTGGAGCCCGGCCGCCCGCGCGGAGGGCCCAACCGCCTGCTGGTGACGGTCGCGTCCGGCTACGCCCTGCGCGTGGCCTCCGAACAGGTCGACGCGCTCAGGTTCGAGCAGCTCGTACGGGCCGCGGGCGAACATCTCGAGGAGAGCGATCCGCAGTCCGCCAGAGGCCGCCTGGAGAAGGCGCTGGGCCTGTGGCGCGGCACCCCCTACTCCGACTTCGCCGACCAGGCGTGGGCGGAGGCCGAGGTCAACCGGCTGACCGAGCTGCGCCTGGTCGCGCGTGAGCGGCACGCCGACACCGGCCTGCGGCTCGGCCTGCACGCCGAGACCGTGCCCGACCTGGAGGCGCTCACCACCGAGCATCCGCTGCGCGAGGAGGGCTGGCGGCTGCTGGCCCTCGCCCTCTACCGCTGCGGCCGTCAGGGCGACGCGCTGGCCGCGCTGCGCCGGGCCAGAAACATCCTGGCCGACGAGCTCGGCATCGACCCTGGCCCCGCGCTGCGCAAGCTGGAGTCCGACATCCTGGCCCAGGCGCCTGAGCTGGAGCTGGCCCCGAGCGCACGCCCCGCGCGGCCGGCCGCGCCGGTCACCGACACCTGGCCGCCGCGTCCCGCCGCGCCGGTCGAGCCGCCGCCGCTGGAGCCCGAGCCGTTCGTCGGCCGGGACGCCGAGGTGGCCAGGCTGACCACCGCCGCCTCCCGCACGGGCAGGTTCCAGGTCGCGATCGTGACCGGGGTCGCGGGCGCGGGCAAGACCACGCTGCTGCGCCAGCTGGAGAGCAGGCTCGGCGCCGACGGCTGGACCACCGCCTCCGGCGCCTGCCCCGACTCCAGCGCCACGCCGCCCGGCTGGGCCTGGGTGGAGATCCTGCGCACGCTCATCGGCATGACGGGCGCGGGCGAATACACCCAGTTGCTCGCGCCGCTGCTCGACGACGCCGCCCCCGACCCCGACGAGGACGAGGTGTCCGGCGGGTTCCGGCTGCACCGCGCGGTCGGCGGCTATTTGGCCGGGGTGGCGCGGCGCGGGCCCGTGCTGCTGACGCTCGAAGACCTCCACTGGGCCGACGACCAGACGCTGGCCCTGCTGCGCGCGCTGCCGAGCCTGCTGGCCACCAGCAGGGTGCTGCTCGTGGTGACGTGCAGGGAGAGCGAGCTCGACGACCGCCAGTCCGACGTGCTTGCCGCCCTGGCCCGGCTGAGCCCCGTGCGGGTGGGCCTGTCAGGGCTCGATCCGAAGGCCGTGGCCGAGCTGGTCAAGGCCACCTGCGTACGCGAGATCGACGAGGACGCGGTCGAGTCGATCGTCGAGCGCACCGGCGGCAACCCGTTCTTCGTCCGCGAGACCGTGCGCCTGCTCGACTCCGAGGGCGCGGCCGACCGGGCCAGCGCCACCGAGGTGCTCTCGCGGGTGCCCTCGGGCGTGCGCGACGTGCTGCGGCGGCGCATCTCGCGGCTGCCCGCCGGCGCCCAGCAGATCCTGCTGCAGGCGGCGGTGATCGGGCGCGACGTCGACCTCGACGTGCTGGTGGCGGTGGCGGTCGACGAGGACTCGGTGATCGAGGCCGTCGAGGCGGCGCTGCTGGCCGGGCTGGTCACCGAGCCGGGCCCCGGGCTGCTGCGCTTCGACCACGACCTCGTCCGCGACACGATCTACTCCGACGCCTCCCGGCTGCGCCGCACCAGGCTGCACGCCGAGGTGGGGGCGGTCATCGAGCAGCGCACGCCGTCCGACGTGGCGGCGCTGGCCCACCACTACTTCCTGGCCGACGCGGCCGACAAGGCCGTCCACTACGCGGGGCTGGCGGCCGAGCAGGCCGAGCGGCGCTTCGCCCACCGCGAGGCGGCCAGCCTGTGGGAGCAGGCCATCGCCGCGTTCGACCGCTCGCGCGGCGACGAGTCCAGGAAGGACGAGCAGAGCGGCGAGCAGCGTCCTGAGCGGGCCAAGGAGCGGCTGCGGCTCATGCTGCGCCAGATCAGGGCGCTGGCCCTGTGCGGCGACATGACGGCGGCCCGGCTGCTGCGCCGCCAGGCCATGGACGCCGCGCTGCCGCTGGGCGACCTGGAGATCACCGCGAAGGTGGCGGCGTCGCTGGCCGTGCCGCACAAGGGCATGGCCCGCGACTTCACCCGCACCGCCTGGGAGATCGTGGACGTCACCGAGAAGGCGCTCATGGAGCTGCCCGAGGGTGAGCAGCGGCTGCGGGCGAGCCTGCTGACCACGCTGGCGCTGGAGCTCGAAGGCTCCTCCTCGCCCGAGCGGGGACGCCAGGCGTCGCTGGAGGCGCTGGAGCTGGCCCGGCAGAGCGGCGACCCCACGCTGATCGCGGCGGCGCTGAGCGGGCGGCTGCGGCAGTCGTACGACATCCCGGCCGTCGACACGCGCGAGAGCATCGGCAGGGAGCTGCTGGAGGTGGCCCAGCGCTCCGGGCAGATGGCCACCCAGGCGCTGGCCCACCTGGTGCTGCTGGAGTGCGCGGCGGCCCGCGGCGAGTTCGCCGTGGCCGACGAGCACGCGGCCGCCGCCGACCGCCTGGCCAGGCAATACGACCTCTCGGCGCCCGCTGCGGTGGTCGTCTGGTACACCGGCCAGCGGCTCATGATCAGCGGCGACTACGAAGGCGCCGAGCGGGCCTACCGGGAGGCGGCCAGGATGACCGCGCGGGCGGGCATGCTGGAGGGCCGCCAGGACCTCCCGCTGATCACCACGTTCTGCCTGCACCTGGTGGCCGGGCGGGCCGCCGAGACGGTCGACCTGCTGGCAGAGAAGCACCAGCAGGGCGCCAAGTGGACCCTCGACGCCTACGCGCTGGCCCTGGCCTCGGCCGGCCACGTCAACGACGCCAAGGCCGTGGCCGCCACCAGGCCGCCGGTGCGGCCCGACTTCCTCTACGAGCTGGCCATGACCTGGCGGGCGCTGGCCGGCATGCTGCTCGACGACCGCGAGCGCATGGTCGACTGCTACGACAA
The DNA here is from genome assembly GCF_039529435.1 of Nonomuraea maheshkhaliensis. Taxonomy (NCBI): domain Bacteria; kingdom Bacillati; phylum Actinomycetota; class Actinomycetes; order Streptosporangiales; family Streptosporangiaceae; genus Nonomuraea; species Nonomuraea maheshkhaliensis. The sequence continues at coordinate 6,189 of NZ_BAAAMU010000116.1, read as the reverse complement.
GCTCAAGCCGTTCGCCGACCGGGTGGCGGGCGCCGGCACCGGCGTGGTGGCGCTGTGGCCGGTGGCGCTGACCCTCGGCGACCTGGCCATCCGGCTCGGCCAGCCGGACGCGGCCCGCGAGCACTACGAGAAGGCGCTGGAGGTGGCGGAACGGGTGGGCGTGCCGCGCTGGGTGGAGGCGGCCAGGCAGTCGGTCAGCAGCTCCCTGGGCAACGGCCGCTCCTGACCGGCCGGGCGGCCGGTCAGGAGATCATCAGGGAACGTGGTCGGGCGGCCGGTCAGCAGGTCACCTGGAAGCGGTCGCTCTTGATCGGCTCGGCGCCCTGGACCTTCAGCTCGACGCGGTACCAGCCCGGGTTGCCGGTGACCCGGAGCCGCCACTGGACGGTCTCCTCGGCGGCGGCGGTGCCGTCGTGGTCGGACAGGTAGGTGCGCCAGGTCTTGGTGGCCGGGCTCCAGCGGGTCAGCCGCCAGCGGTAGGAGACGCCCTGGGTGGGGTCGGGGTTGATGAGCAGGCTGCGGGCCACGTACGACTTGACGCAGCCGGCCTGCCCGTCGGCCAGGGTGTTCACCGTGACCTCGCCCGCCACGGGGGCGGTGGTGATCTCCTCGGTGACGGGCACCTCGCGGGCCGCCAGGGTGATCGTGGTGGCGGGGCCGGACGACACGGCCGCGGAGCCGGCGCTGCTGTAGGCGGAGAAGCCGACGTACGCGCTGGTGAAGGCGAGGGCCGCGATGAACAGCTTGGCGGCGTTCGTGGTTCCACTGGCCAGGACGGCTGCGCTTCTGGTCGGCATCGTCAACACCCCTTTTACTCACCCTTAGAGTGGGGCCGGGTGGTTGAGTCCTGGTTGTCGGTCGGTTGCACCCTTTGCGGAAGGCTTGCAACCCGGTGTGGCACCGGATGCCTCGCTGAAATAAGGTAAGCCTGACCTAAGGATCGTGGAGGGGTGGTGGGCCGGCCATGTGGCGCGCGATGATCGCCGTCCCCGCTCCGACGGAGCCGTTCTTCCTGGGGATGCCCTACTGGCTCGTGGGCGCCATCCTGATCCTCGCCCTGTTCGGCGCGTTCCAGGTCTACTACTGGGTCGGCCGCAGGCTGGGCGAGAAGCTCTACGACTCGCGCGTCGGCGTCAGGCTCGGCCGCGACCGCATCGCCAAGATCGAGCGCGTCGTCGAGCGCTGGGGCGCGCTCGCCGTCTACGGCTGCTTCTGGGTGCCCATGCTGCGCCACACGCTGCCCTGGGTCGCGGGGGCGCTGCGCGTCTCCTATCCCTGGTACGTGGTCGCCAGCGCGCTGGGCTGCCTGACCTGGGCGCCCATCTGGTGGTTCGGCCTCACGGCGCTCGTGTGGGGCTGGCTGGAACTGGCCGCCCGCTCACCGATGACGGCCGCGGTCGCGGCGGTGGCTGTGATCGCGCTCGTCGCCTGGCTCACGGTCCGGCGCCGGCGCCGCCGCCGTGCCGCCGAGGACCAGGCCCTCGCCTCCTGATCCGGCCGGCGAAGGAGCCGGCCTGTAGTCAGTCCCCGGCCGCTTCGAGCAGGATCCGCGCCAGTTCGCGGGGCCGGGAGAACATCGGCCAGTGGCCGGTGTCCATCTCGACCAGCCGCCAACGCTCGCCGGCCAGCAGCTTGGCCACGTCGTCGGCGGGCTCCGCGTCGGCGAGCAGGCACAGGACGTACGTCGCGGGAAGTTCGCCGAGTGGCCGGGTCAGCACGGCCGGCTCGGTCAGCGTGGCGCCCGGGTGCGGGGTCGAGCCGGCCACGATCCGCGCGATCTGCTCATCGGTGAGGCCGTGGCCGTCGAAGTGGGCCGCGGGCGCGGGCGGCCAGAATCCGCCGTTCCCGGCGAGCACGGCCCGCATCTCCGCCCCGCCGTCCGGCCAGGCGGAGACGAACGCCTCTCCGTCGGCCGGGACGCTGGAGTCGACGAAGACCACGTGGGCGAGCCGGTCACCGATCCGCTCCGCGGCCTGGCCGACGGGGATGCCCGCGTAGCTGTGGCCCACCAGGACGACGTCACGCAGATCGTGGCGTACGACCTCGTCCACGATGTCCTGGACGTGCGTCCGCTGCCCGGCCGGCACCCCCCGCTTGTCGGCGAGGCCGGACAGCGTCAGCGGGTGGGCGCCGTGGCCCGCCGCGCGCAGACGGGGCACCACGTCGTCCCACGCCCACGCCCCGAGCCGCGCGCCCGGGACCAGTACGAAATTCGCCATGATCGCACCGTAACGGAGCTTCCCGCCGGGCGGCACTCTCGCTAGGCGCTCTCGATCTCCTGGCCGTTCGGGTCCTCGATGGGGGCGCCGGGAGCGTTCCTGCGGACGGTTTCTATGCCGTTCACGCATGCCACCTTGCTCGGGAAGCCCTCCCCCACCGCCAGCGTCTGCCCGTTGTTCGCGATCAACGCGAACCGGTATCCGCCCTGCTCATCCCTACTGATGATGAATCTTCCTGCCATGGTGGCCTCCCCCCGCCATATCGGATCTATCAGAGATTTACCCCCATCTGATGCCGCCGCATGGACGTGTTGAGCAAACGAAGCCTCGATCTCCTGTCACCATATTGGGCATGCGTATTGCGGGTTTGATCAGTTCTGCGGTGGTCGCCGTGGTTGTGGGGGTATCCGCTCCCGCCATGGCCGCGGAGGCCCCCAAGGTGGGCGCCAAGGAGGCGTACGTCATCGATTCCGCCGGAACGGTCCACTTCGGCCGGCGGGAGACGAAGCGGGTCCCGGTGGCCAGCCTGGTCAAGGTCATGACGGCGTACGTCGTGCTGCGCGAGGCACGGCTGAGCGACACGATCACGATCAGCGCGACCGACGTCAAGTACGCCGCCCGCGGCGGCGCCGCCACGGCGGGACTGAGGAAGGGCGAGCGGTTCACGGTCAACGACCTGCTGTACGCGCTCATGCTCCCCTCGGGCGCCGACGCGGCCAACGCCCTGGCCCGGCACTACGGCCCCGGCAAGGAGGCGTTCATCGCCAAGATGAACCGCACCGCCCGCTCGCTCGGCCTGACGAACACCCGCTACACGAACGCGGACGGCATGCCGACCCCGGCCAACGGCGGCTACTCCACGGCCCTCGACCAGGCCAAGCTGGCGCAGCACGCGCTGGCCGACAGCACGTTCACGGCGGTCGTGGGCAGCAAGACGCACAAGGTGAGCAAGACGAAGGTGCACAGGAAGCACACCTGGACCAACACCAACAAGCTGCTGTCACGGGCGGACGGGGTGCTGGGCGTGAAGACCGGCTACACGAACGCGGCGGGGCACTGCCTGCTGTTCGCCGGGGAGCGCAACGGGCGCAAGGTCGTGGGTGTCCTGCTCGACGACCAGAACGAACGCCGCTTCACCACCGCCGAACGCCTCCTCGACTACGCCGAAGAACAGATCGCCTTCGGCTGACCGGCCACGTGGCCTGATCCCGGCCGGCCGGAGGTGCCCCACCGGTGCGGCCGGACCCACCGACGTGAGGTCGCGAACCGGTGTGGCCGGGGGTCAGCCGAAGGTGATGCGGCCGTCGCCCTGGAGGGCCGACATGCCTCGGGTGGCGCAGCCGAGCAGGGCGGTGGCGGGTGAGATGCCGCCCTGGACGCGTTCGCCCACGAGCCACCCCGCCGCGACGTCGCCGGTCAGCAGGGTGTCGGCCGGGCGCTGGGCCACGAGGCGGTCGGCGCGTACGCGCAGCCTGGAGGTGCCGACGGGACGGCCGTCGGCGCCGAACCAGGTGATCACCGCCCGGCCCCGCACCTGACGGGCGCTGGTGCAGGACGCGTGCGCCCCGGCCTTCACCACGGCCCAGCCCGAGCGCAGGAACGCGGCCGAGCCGTCGGGCGAGGAGCACCCGGTGAGCTCCAGGTTGGCCCGCGCCGTCACCCGCCGCGGGGTCAGCCCGACCTTGGGAGCGAAGGTCACCGGCCGCCCGGCCGGCGTCGAGACGGCACACGTCAGCGCGGCGGCCGGCGCGGACACCGTGGCCAGCAGTTCTGTGGCGGGCGCGGACATCGGGGCCAGTGACGGAGTGGCCGACATCGGGGCCGGTAGCGGGGTGGCGGGCATCGGGGTCAGGAGGGGGGTGCTCGCCGCCGTGGCGAGTGCGACGATGCGGGCCGCGTTCATGGGTCCCCTTTCGGCCGCCGGACATTCGCGCGGAGTAATCGACCGTTCACATTGTGCAGCATCGACCGGCCTCGTTCGACCCCCTCGGCGAGCGAGCGCACGAGTGCTGACCAGGGGTGCACGCCCGCCATGCTCAGTATGTGGACTTTCCCGGCGAAAGACCGCTCACAGTACGTTCGGCGGGTAAGGTGAGGCCGTCACTCCCCCATTAAGGACGACCTCATGGCGGAATTCTTCGAGGTCCGCACCACGATCGGAGGCCGCGAGCAGGCGGCGGAACTGGCTCACGGCATGCTCTTCTCCGGCCTGGCGACGTCGATCGACATCGCCGAAGTGCCGAACGCGGCGCCCGGCCGCGAGGCGCCCGGCTGGCAACTCACGTTCATCGCGACCGGACCGCAGGTCGCCGCCCTGGAGCGGCACATCAGGCACGCCTCCCCCGACGCGCCCGTCGAGGCCGAGCCGGTCACCCACGACATCGACAGCTGTCCCGCCTGGCTCACCGACGGCCAGACCTGACCGCCTTCACTCCCAGTCCCAGAGCGGCACCTCCCGCAGGGGATGGAGCTGATCGTCGGTCTCGGCGTGGGAGTTCTGCTTGGCCACCTCGGTGCCGAACTCCACGTGCGAGCGCAGGGCGGCCCGGAACGGCTCGTCGTCGGGCAGGCCCGCGCGGTCGGCGGCGGCCATGTACAGCTCGACGAAGCGCAGCCGCTGCTCCTCGGTGATGCGCAGCCCCCGATGGGCGCGGATGAGCAGCGGGAACCCGCCCATTTCAGTGGAGAAGGTGTCGGGGCCGCCGAAGGTCTCCGCCGTGAAGGCGGTCAGGTGATCGACGTGGGTGGCCCGGCCCGTGCCGAAGAGCGGCTGGAGCAGCGGGTCGGCCAGCAGGCTGCGGTAGAAGATCTCGATGAACTCGTGCAGCTTGTCCTGGCCGCCCGCGTGCTCGAATAAGGTCTCCATGACTCCAGGGTCACACGCACAAGGGGGGCGGGCCAGGCTTTCTACCGACCCCGGCGCTGGAAGGCCCTGGCGCCCGTACGCTGCACCGCGGCCCTGACCAGGCCGAAGATCGCGCCCTGCACGGCCGCCGCGACGAGGACCTCCGTCCAGCCGCGATCGAGGTCCTCGGCGTCGGGGGCCTCGTCCTGGCCGGTGGCCAGCGTCCACACCCGCTTGGCGAGCGCGACCGCGAGCGCGCCGCTCACGAAGCTCATTCCCAGCGCTGTGGCCTTCTCTAGGGGCTGCATCCCATCTCCTTACGACGATCTGGTGTGTGCCCGTGCCCCGTGTCACGCTTCTAAACGCCCTCCCCGCCCCAGCGCATGCGGCGGTCAGGAGGGGATCGTCCGTTCCGTGCCGGGCCGCCGGGCCGGGGCGGCGTCGAGGGTGCGGGCCAGCCAGCCGGCCACGAGGGTGAGCACGCCGGGGTCGACCGGCTCACGCAGAAGGCGACGGTAGGAGCTGAGCGTGGGGCGCCCGGGGTCGCGACGCAGGAGGTGGGTGAGGTCGGGGACGCGGTGGATCTCCGTACGGCCCGGCACCAGGCGGCGCACCACGTCCAGATCGTCGGGGTCGACCTGGATGTCCTTGTCGCCGGTGACGGCCAGGACGGGCACGCGGATGGCGGCGAGGTCGGCGCGGGTGTCGTGGACGAACAGCTCACGCATCCACCGGGCGTTGACCGGGGCCCCGGCGACGCGGGCCACGTCCGTACGGGTCTTCTTGATCCGGGCGATCAGGCGGCCGGCCAGGGCGGGCAGCAGCGCTCGCAAGGGGGCGGGCAGGGTCTGGGCGACCGAGCGCGCCTGCCCGCGCAGGGCGTCCTCACCCGATCGCGCGTAGCCCGCCAGCAGCACCGCGGCACGCGCCCCGTGGTGCGCGGCGAGCGCCATGGCGTGGGTCGCGCCCTCGCTGTGACCGACGACGCCGACAGCCTCGGGCCGGACGGCGGGGTGGCTCGACAGCGCGCGCAGGGCTGCGGCGGCGTCCTGGCGGTTGCCGGTGAAGCCGGCGGGGGGCCAGGCGCCCCACAGCCCCGTGCCGCCCACCCTGCGGGCGGCGCTC
>NZ_BAAAMU010000115.1:0-32668 GCF_039529435.1 Nonomuraea maheshkhaliensis | reverse complement strand
CCCGTTCGGCGGCGACAGCGGCGCGTTCGGCGTCAACCCCGGCCCAGGCGGCCCTGGCGGGCCAGGCGGTCCCGGCGGCGCGAACCCCGACTCCGGCGCGCCGGACGACGACAAGTCCGCGACCGGCAAGGGCCGCCGTTCCCGCAGGGGCAAGGCGGACAAGGGTGACAAGGACCCCGCCAAGGCCACGGACTCGTCCAAGAAGAAAGACGACGCCGGCGACGACACCACGTGGGTGCCGCAGAGCAAGGTGGGCTGGAGCCCGTACGACGAAGGGCAGCGCTCCCGCGCCCCGCTGTGGTTCGCGATCGGCGGAGTGCTGGTGCTCGGTCTGCTCGGCGGCGGCCTGGCCCTGATGTGGAACGCCGACGGTCCCGTGACGGCCGAGACCGCCGACACCCGCCAGACCTCGGCGCCGCTGCCGTCGGTCCCGGCCGGCAAGTACGGCTTCGCGGCCGCGCGCACCACCGACCCTGACGCGATCACGGTCAAGGAGGTCTTCGGCAAGAGGAAGAAGATCACGATCTCGGGCCGCAGCTACGAGATGACGATCACCAGCAAGGACAAGAAGTGCACCGACGGCGCTCTGGGCGACACCCTCCAGAAGGCGCTCAAGTCCGCCCAGTGCACCCAGTTCGTCCGCGCGAGCTTCCGCGACAAGTCCGCCACGGTGATCGGCACGGTCGGCGTCGCCAACCTCAAGACGAGCAAGCTGGCGACCAAGGTGGCCAAGGCCGGCGACACCAAGAACTACGTCAAGCCGCTCGCGGGCAAGGACACCGTCACGAAGTTCCTCGGCTCGGGCAGCGGCGGCGCGAAGATCTCGACGTACGGCCACTACGCGATCCTGTTCTGGTTCCAGAACAAGGACGGCACGAAGCCCGACGCGAAGGGGACGAAGCGGATCGCGCAGGCCATCAACGACATCAGCAAGGCCACCGTCTTCCAGGCCCTCGACAACCGGGCACTGACCGGAAGCCGGGCGGGCTGATCGGCATTGTGGGGCATAAGCGCCGGTAGAGGACTCGTGTTGCCGCTGGGAACATCCATACCGACATAACGATCTCGCTACTCTCGCTAGGCTCCAGCTATGCGTGGCCAGGAACCCGGGTCTGAGCACGATCACAGGGAAGCCGAACGCTCGGCCGCACCGGTGACGCCACCGCCGAGCTTCGGCCAGACCAACGGGCGAGACGTTCCACCGGCGTCCCCTTCGACCGACCCCTCAACCGACCCCGCGATCGACCCCCGGACCGGCGCTCCGACCGGCCCCTCAACCGGCCCCTCAACCGGCACCCGGTCCGCACCAGGGGCCGACACCGCGTCCGGCGCGCCAAGCGCCTCCTCAACCGACGCCTCATCCGGCACCCCGAGCGACTTCCCGTCCGACGCCGCGGGCGACTTCTCTACCGGCGGGTCCGCCGACGCCGAGGTGTCTCCGGTCGCCTCCGCCTTCCAGGGTTCGCCGGGAGGTCCTGAGGGGCCGTCCGGCGTCTCTCAGCCGTGGGAAGTGCCGGGCGACGACGCCGCCCCGTACGACTGGTACGCCGACCCCACCGACCCCGACCTCGCGGCCCAGGAGCCCTCCGGCGGCTCGCGCCCCGGCCACCAGCCGCACGCACCGTCCTCGCCCGGCTCCGCCTTCGGCCGGCCCGCCACCGACCCCTCCTGGCAGCCCCCGCACCACACCCAGCCCGGCTCCGGCGCCGGCCAACCATGGCCTGCACCACACCACCCCGGAGCCGAAACCGCCCAGCCGTGGTCACCGCACCCAGCGCAAGCGGGGACGGACCAGCCATGGTCACCGCCGCACCACCCCGGAGCTGAGACTGGCCAGCCCTGGGCAGCCGCCGAGCACGCCCAGCCGGACGCCAACCAACCATGGCCGGCGCCGCACACGCCCCAGGCCGAAGCCGGGCAGCCGTGGTCGCCGCCCCCAGGTCCAACGGGGACCGACCAACCGTGGCCGGCACCGCACCACCCCGGAGCCGAGACCGGCCAACCCTGGACAGCCGCCCCCAACGCCCAACCCGACGCCAACCAACCATGGCCGCCCTCGCACCACCCCCAGGCCGGGAGTGACCAGATCCGGCCGGGTCGGATCCATGAGGTGCGGCCGTGGGACGCCGCCGGGGCGGATCCCGGTGGGCATCCTGGCGATCCTGGTGGTCATCCCGGCGGTCCCGGTGGACGACCCGGCGATCCCGGTAGGCAGCTCGGCGGTCCCAGCGGGCAGCCTGGCGCCTGGCCGGTGGAGCCCGTGGTGCCCGGTGCGCCGCCCTGGGAGCCACCCCCCGCCTTCACCGCCGCCGCGGCGGGCATGCCGGTGTGGCCCGCACCGCTCTCCGACCCCCACGCCATGCCTCCCTGGCCGGCCGCCACGGGCGAGCTGGTGGCTGACCCCGACTCCGACGAGCCGGGCCCGCTGGCCGCGCCCTTCGACGCGAGCGCCACCCAGCCGGAGGGCCTCACCCACCCGGCCCACTACTTCGACCCGGACGCCACGCAACGGGACGCGATCCACCACCTCCACGCGGACGACACGCCTCCCGACGGCATGCCCGCCCACAAGAACACGGCCGCCACGCCCACCGGCCATGCGGGCACCCCGGGCCATCCCGACGCCGTTGGCCACTCCGGTGTCCCGGGTCATCCGGGTGCCCCAGACCATCCCGGCATCCCGGGCTATCCGGGCATCTCGGATCCAGCAGGCCGACCGGGTGCCGAAGGTAGCCCGGCAACACCTCCAGGCGCCGGGCACCCGCACGACCGTGAACTCCAGGACCCACAGGCCCACGACGGCCGCCCCCTGACGCCGGCCGAGCACGATCGAGCGGCCTCGGCACACACCGGCCCCGACGACCACGCCTCGGGGTCGGCGCATGCCGAGCAGGCGTCCGGCCGCTCCGACGGCTTCGCGGGCCCCGGTGGCCCCGAGCCCACCGACACAGTGCCAGGTGGCCTCCGGCCCGGCAGCCCCGAACCTGCGGACACAGTGCCCGGCGGCCTCCGACCCAGCGGCCCCGGGTCCATCGGCACGGCGCCCGGCGACACGGTGCCCGGCGGTCTCCGACCCGGCGTCACCGTCTCCGGGCGCGCGACCTCCGAGGACGCCCACCCCGGCGACCCCCAGACCACCGACCCGCACTCCACCCACGACCAGACACCCGGCCACGGCCTGAGCCCGGTTTCTGGCCAGGGTGCAAGCCAAGGAGCCGGTCAGGCCCCGGGACAGGGAACAAGCCAGAGCGGTGGCCGAGGTCCTGACCAGGGATCCGGCCAAGGGGTAAGCCAAGGCCCCGGCGCGGGATCAGGCCAAGGTCCCGCTCAAGGACCCGGCCAAGGGCGACAAGGGCCCGGCTCGAAGCCGTCCGAACTCCCCTACCTCCCCGCCCCCATCGCCGCCACCCGCGACCCCTCCGCCAAACCGGCCCACTACTTCGACCCGAACGCGGCCAAGACAGAGGCCGCCAGCCAGAACCCACCCTTCGACCCCAACTCCACCAACCCATCCGTCCGCCCCCCGGAGCCAGGCGACGTACCCGTCTGGCCCCCCAATCCTCCGACCGGTGACAAACTGCCCGAGCTCCCGTTCTCGAGAGACACCTGGGGCCACAAGCCCTCGACCTCTTTCGACGTCCCCAAGCCCCCAGCGGGCGGCCTCCCGTTCCCGCCAGGAGCGTTCAAGCAGCCCCCGTTCCAGACCCCGCCCCCACCACCTCCCCCGCCCAGGAGCAAACGGGCGCTGCTCGTCACGCTCGGCGCGCTGGCCCTGGCCGGCGTGGCCACGGGCGGGTTCTTCGCCGTCCAGGCGATGAACTCCGCCGCGCCGCCGCCGGTGGCCGCCTCGCCCGCGCCGGCGAGCCCGAGTGTCGCCGAGGAGTCCGCGGCCCCGCCGGCCGACCTGGCCGGCACGTCGGTGCTCGACTCCGAGGAGAGCGATCCGCAGAAGCTGTCGTTGTCGGAGGCCTTCCCGAAGAAGAAGGTGAGTGCGGCGGGCACGACGTTCACCAGGGTCAAGGCCCACATGGAGACGACCTGCGACAAGGCCGCGACCGGCGCCTTCGCCGACGCGCTGAAAGAGCAGAAGTGCAGCCGCGTGCTCAGGGCGACGTACGTCGACAGCAAGCGCCGCTACGCCGTCACCACGGGCCTGGCCGTCCTGCCGGACAAGAACGCCGCCACCACCGCGGACCAGGCGAAGGACCTGTCGAACAACGTCTGGTTCCGCCCGCTGCCCGGCGCGTCCGGTTCGGGCGGCGAGCGCGTGCACATCGCCGGCGGTTACGCGGCGGGCCTGGTCTGGGGCCGCTACATCGTGTTCAGCTACGCCACCTACGCCGACGGTCACACGCCGACGGCCAAGGAGAAGACGCTGCCGAAGGTCAGCGGCGCGTTCAGGGACCAGATCTCACTCGTCCTGGAACGCCGCATCACCAAGGGCTGAACCCTGGCTGGGGCCTACCTGGCCAGGAACTCCCCGGCGCGGCGATACGTCGGCCAGGAGCTACCCGGCCGGGAGCCGGCAACCCGACCGGCATCTACTCGGCCGGAAGCTGCTCGGACGCCGTCCGGACCCGTCGCGTCGCCACCGCGCGCGCGGCGAGTCCGGACGGCGCCGGATAGCCCACCTCTTCCAGGCAGAGCCCATGCGCCGGCGCCACATGCACCCCCGAGTCACGCACCCCCCGCCGCAGCACCTCACCAGGCCACTCCACCGGCCGCCGCCCGTCCCCGGCCGCCAGCAGCGACCCGACCAGCGCACGCACCATGGAGTGGCAGAAGGCGTCGGCGACGACGGTGGCGACCAGCACCCCGTCCGGCCCGCGCACCCAGTCCAGCCGCTGCAGCTCCCTGATCGTGGTGGCGCCCTCGCGCTTCTTGCAGAACGCGGCGAAGTCGTGCTCACCGAGCAGCCGCGCCGCGGCGTCGTTGAGCGCGCCGAGGTCCAGGGGCCGGTTGTGCCAGACGATCTCCCAGCGGCGCAGCGGGTCGACGCCTCCAGGCGCGTCACTCACGCGGTACGCGTACCGCCGGAACATCGCCGAGAACCGTGCGTCAAAGCCCTCAGGAGCCACGGAGACCCGATATATCCGCACATCTGGCTCCAGGACACCACCGAGCCGTCTCACGAGCGCAGAGAGCCGCTCATCGATGCCCAGCGGCCCCCGGTTCCCGTCGAGCTCCCCCAGCCGCTCCTCCGGCACGTCCACGTGAGCCACCTGCCCCCGCGCGTGCACCCCCGCGTCGGTACGCCCGGCCACGGTCAGCATGGCAGGCTCGCCGAGGCGCAGGATCCGTCCGAGTGCCCGCTCGATCTCCCCCTGCACCGTACGCAGCCCCGGCTGCCTGGCCCAGCCGGAGAAGCCGGTCCCGTCGTACGCGAGGTCGAGGCGGAGCCGTACCACGATGTTCCCTCCCGGGGATGAAAAACGGGCCCGGACCCCCGTCAGGGGATCCGGGCCCGCCTCAGCCGTGCTGAACCTCAGACCTGAAGATCAGGCCTCGTCCTTCTTCGCCTCGGCGGCCGGGGCCTCCTCGGCGGCGGCCTCCGGAGCCTCGGCGGTCTCGGCCTTGGCCTCGGCAGGGGCCTCGGTCTCCGCGGGAGCCTCGGTCTCCTCGGCGGCCGGAGCCGCGGGGGCGGCCGCGGCGGCGGGCGCCTCGGTGGCGCGGGTCGTGACGCCGCCCAGCGGCTCGCTCACCAGCTCGATGATCGCCATCGGGGCGTTGTCGCCCTTACGCGCACCGATCTTGGTGATGCGGGTGTAGCCGCCGGGACGCTCGGCGAACGTCGTCGCGATCTCGGTGAAGAGGTGGTGGACCACGCCCTTGTCCCGAACGACGGTCAGGACCTGGCGACGGTTGTGGATGTCGCCCTTCTTCGCCTTGGTGATCAGGCGCTCCGCGACGGGACGCAGGCGCTTGGCCTTGGCCACCGTCGTGCGGATCCGGCCGTGGCGGAACAGATCGGTGGCGAGGTTCGCCAGGATCAGCCGCTCGTGCGCCGGGCTTCCGCCAAGACGCGCACCCTTGGTGGGCTTGGGCATGTCATCTCTCCTTGGGGTTCACCCGCCCCGGCCGTGCCAGGTACCGGGGTCGGGCCGCCAGGCCCCCGGCGGGGGCCCGCGCTATCTGGATCAGTACTGCTCGGTCTCGACGTACGCGCTGTCGTCGTCGTCGTAGCCGCCGCCGGCCACCGCGCTCGGGTCGAACCCGGGCGGGGAGTCCTTGAGCGCCAGCGACATCTCGTGCAGCTTCTGCTTGACCTCTTCGATCGACTTGGCGCCGAAATTCCTTATGTCGAGAAGGTCCTGCTCGCTGCGGGCGACGAGCTCACCCACGGTGTGGATGCCCTCGCGCTTGAGGCAGTTGTAGGAGCGAACGGTCAGGTTCAGCTCCTCGATCGGCAGCGCCAGGTCGGCCGCCAGGGCGGCGTCGGTCGGCGACGGGCCGATGTCGATGCCCTCGGCCTCGACGTTGAGCTCGCGGGCCAGGCCGAAGAGCTCGACGAGGGTCTTGCCGGCGGAGGCCACCGCGTCGCGGGGCTTCATCGCGGGCTTGGTCTCGACGTCGAGGATGAGCCGGTCGAAGTCGGTACGCTGCTCGACTCGGGTCGCCTCGACCTTGTAGGTGACCTTGAGCACCGGGGAGTAGATCGAGTCGATCGGAATCCGGCCGATCTCCTGGCCCGGCTGCTTGTTCTGAGCGGCGGAGACGTAGCCGCGACCGCGCTCGACGGTCAGCTCCATCTCCAGCTTCGCCTTGCCGTTGAGCGTGGCGATGCGCAGCTCGGGGTTGTGCACCTCGACACCGGCCGGAGGCGCGATGTCGGCGGCGGTGACCTCACCCGGGCCCTGCTTGCGCAGGTACATCACGACCGGCTCGTCGTGCTCGGAGGAGACGACCAGTTCCTTGAGGTTGAGGATGATGTCGGTGACGTCTTCCTTGACCCCGGGAACGGTCGAGAACTCGTGCAGCACGCCCTCGATGCGAATGCTCGTCACGGCCGCGCCCGGAATGGACGACAGCAGCGTGCGGCGCAGCGAGTTGCCGATGGTGTAGCCGAAGCCCGGCTCCAGCGGCTCGATGACGAATCGGGACCGGGTGTCGTCGATCGACTCTTCGAGGAGAGTCGGGCGCTGAGCGATCAGCATGTGTGGGTTCTCCCCTTTTTCGTGTGGCGACCGCTATATGACGCCACTCCGATGAAAAGCATAGTTGAGGCACGGAAATCCGTGCCTCAACCACCACTCACTTCGAGTAGTACTCGACGATGAGCTGCTCCTGAACCTGGGTGTCGATCTGCTGGCGAACCGGCAGCTGGTGAACCAGGACGCGGAGCTTGTCCGGCACGACGCCGAGCCACGCGGGAACCGTGCGCTCGCCGGCGGTGGCGCGAGCCACCTCGTACGGCAGCAGGTTGCGCTTGGTCTCGCGGACCTCGATGATGTCGTGCTCGCGAACGCGGTAGGACGGGATGTCGACCTTCTTGCCGTTCACCAGGAAGTGTCCGTGACGGACCTGCTGGCGGGCGGCGTCGCGCGACTGCGCGAACCCGGCGCGGTAGACGACGTTGTCGAGACGGCTCTCCAGGATCTGGAGCAGCACCTCACCCGACTTGCCGGTCTTGCCCGCGGCCTCCTCGTAGTAGTTGTGGAACTGCTTCTCGAGGACGCCGTAGATGCGGCGGGTCTTCTGCTTCTCGCGAAGCTGAAGCTGGTACTCGGTGTCCTTCGGACGACCGCGACCGTGCTCACCCGGCGGGTAAGGACGGATCTCGATGGGGCACTTGGCGGACTCGCACTTGCTGCCCTTGAGGAAGAGCTTGGTCTTCTCGCGACGGCAGAGCTTGCAGTCCGCGCCCGTGTAACGAGCCATTTCTCACTATCTCCTGGGCTGAGTCAGACGCGGCGGCGCTTCGGCGGCCGGCAACCGTTGTGCGGAACCGGGGTGACGTCCTGGATCGAACCCACTTCGAGGCCGGTGGCCTGCAGCGAGCGGATCGCGGTCTCACGGCCGGAGCCGGGACCCTTCACGAAGACGTCGACCTTGCGCATGCCGTGCTCCATGGCGCGGCGGGCGGCGTTCTCGGCGGCCATCTGGGCGGCGAACGGGGTGGACTTACGGGAGCCCTTGAAACCCACGTGGCCGGCGCTGGCCCAGGAGATCACGTTCCCGTTGGGGTCGGTGATCGAAACGATCGTGTTGTTGAACGTGCTCTTGATGTGGGCGTGCCCATGAGCGACGTTCTTCTTCTCCTTGCGGCGCACCTTCTTCGGCGCACCCTGGCGGCTCTTAGGAGGCATCCTTGGCCTTCACTCCTGAGGTCTTCGGTCCTGCGGCTGCGAGGACTACTTCTTACCGGGCTTCTTCTTGCCGGCGACGGTCTTCTTCTTGCCCTTACGGGTGCGCGCGTTGGTCTGCGTGCGCTGACCGTGGACGGGCAGACCCTTGCGGTGCCTGATGCCCTGGTAGCAACCGATTTCGATCTTGCGACGGATGTCGGCCTGGACCTCGCGGCGCAGGTCACCCTCGATCTTGTAGTTCGCCTCGATGTAGTCACGCATCGGGACGAGCTCGGTGTCGGAGAGCTGGTGCACGCGGAGGTCGCCGCTCACGCCGGTGGCCTGGAGGATCTCCAGGGCGCGGGTGCGGCCGATTCCGTAGATGTAGGTGAGAGCGATCTCCAGCCGCTTGTCGCGGGGGAGGTCGACGCCAACCAGGCGAGCCATGGTCGGGCATTCTCCTTCTTTGTGGCGGAGGTCTTGCGCCGCACTACCCCTCCCCAATGCCCGGGGTGAGGGCCCCGGCCTCCGACCGGGGGTCTCCTGAACGGTTCGGGCGCTCACGCGGCCGCCTGTTCAGGTGTGTGACGCGACTACTGATTCAGGCTTCTCATACGTCGAGCCCGCACCCTGCCGGGGCGGACTCGGAGAAGCCTTGCGGCGACTAACCCTGACGCTGCTTGTGGCGCAGGTTGTCGCAGATCACCATGACGCGACCGTGCCGGCGGATCACCTTGCACTTGTCGCAGATCTTCTTGACGCTCGGCTTTACCTTCATTGTCCTTTGTTCCTCAGACGTCTTACTTGTATCGGTAGACGATCCGCCCACGACTGAGGTCGTAGGGGCTCAGTTCAACGACTACCCGGTCGTCGGGAAGAATCCGGATGTAGTGCATCCGCATGCGTCCGCTGATGTGGGCCAGGACTTTGTGGCCGTTGTCGAGCTGCACCCGGAACATGGCGTTCGGGAGCGATTCGACCACAGTGCCCTCGATCTCGATGGCGCCGTCTTTCTTGGCCAAAATTCCTCGCGTTTCACTGATCGGTCGTCTGAGGCTCCGGTTCACTACGCAGCCGCGACCTTCACGCTTCGAAGAGAGCGACGGCCGACGAGGGCCGCCGACGCGTGGAAAGTCATAGTGAGCCGACTAAGGAGTGTACGACACCTGAGCCAAAAACGCGAAACGCGTGCCAGGTGTCCTGACACAACCATGTAAGAGTCTACCCCACGTGGCGAATCCTCAGGCCACACGACGCGAGGCCCGCCGGCGTCATGCCGGGCGGGCCTCGTTCCTCCCCCTTCGGTACGGGGAGAACATCTAGTAGATGCGGTGCGAGGGGCCGCAGTACGTGGACTTCCCGCCCCAGCACGTGTAGGTGTAGATCTTCTTGATCCCCTTGCCGGACCAGGTCGCGTCGTACGAGCCGTTCCACCGGTGGGAGAACTTGTACCACTTGCCGCCGGAGTAGTACTTGAACCAGACGTAGCCGTACTTGGGCGAGTACTCCTTGCCGTACCAGTGGGTGTAGACCTTGCCGCCGTACTTGTAGGTCTTGCCGTAGGTGTAGGCCTTGTGGTTGCTGGAGTAGTACTTGCCCCAGCTGCCCTGGGAGCCGGTGGCGGTGGCAGTGCTGCTGACCGTGCCGGCGGCCGTGCCGGTGGCGGCCTGCGCGGCGGGGGCCGCGGCGAGGCCGGCGATGGTGACGGAGCCGGCGATGGCGGCGGCCGCGAGAATCTTGCGCATGGGATGTCCTCCGTGAGTCGTGCTGTTCGACACACCTCACGGTAGAAATCCCGGCGGATCCGGACTGCGCACGAATGCACAGAGTGCACAACAGCACAGAACCCGCCAGAGCGGCCTAGGCGCGCTTCTTGTTCCCGTCGCCGCCGAAGACGGTGCTGATCAGCAGGATCACACCCCACGGCCCCATCACCCACAGCGGCCACGGATAGATCGCGTGGCCGCTCGTCAGGCTCACGATCAGCCAGACCGTCCAGTTGATGCCGGCCACCGCCGCCCACGCGCTCCAGGCGGCCTTCATGCCGGGGTGCATGCCGCGCCGCTCGGGCGCCGGGGGGGTGGCCTTGGCCGGCAGGCGGCGCATGTCGACGTCCGGCAGGTCCGACGTCAGCTTGGCCAGCTCACCGTAGGTCTTGCTCTTGTAGAGCGACTCCAGCCGCTCGTTGAACTCGTCCATGGTGATGCGGCCCTGCGCGGTGTGCTCGCGGAGGATGGCGGCGACCCGGTCACGGTCGGCGTCGGAGGCACGCATCTCGGGACTGTTCGCCATCCCACCACTCCCGGGCTAGATCTGCAGTTGAGCGAGGCGCTCTTCGCCCCCATCCAGTGCGGTAAGCACCCAAGGTCCATTATGTGTCACCGCGACGCTGTGCTCGAAGTGTGCGGAGGACTTCCCGTCGACCGTCACCACGGTCCAGTCGTCGGCCAGCACGCGGGTGCGCTCGGTGCCCAGGTTGACCATGGGCTCGATGGCCAGGCACATGCCCTCTTCGAGCGCCGGGCCCCGGCCCGGCTTGCCGTGGTTGGCGATCCACGGGTCCATGTGCATCTCGGTGCCGATGCCGTGGCCGCCGTACTCGGGCGGGATGCCGAAGCGTCCCTGGGACTTGACGTAGCGCTCGATCTCGTAGCCGATGTCCGACAGGTGGCGGCCGGGCTTGAGAGCGGCGATGCCGCGCCACATGGCCTCCTCCGTGATCCGCATCAGCTCGGTCAGCTTGGGGTCCACCTCGCCGACCGGGACCGTGACGGCGGAGTCGCCGTGCCAGCCCTCCAGGATCGCGCCGCAGTCGATCGAGATGATGTCGCCCTCACGCAGCTTGCGTACGGCGGTCGGGATGCCGTGCACGACCTCGTCGTTGACCGACGCGCAGATCGTGGCGGGAAAGCCCTGGTAGCCCTTGAACGACGGGATCGCGCCCTCGTCCCTGATCGCCTTCTCGGCGATCACGTCGAGGTCCAGCGGCGTCATCCCGGGCTCGACCGAGCGCCGCAGCAGTTCGAGCGTGCGCCCGACCACCAGCCCCGCCGCCCGCATCTTCTCCAGCTGCTCCGGCGACTTGATCTGGATGCCGTGTCTGTTGCGCTTGAACATCTCTTGCCCCCCTGGGTCTCAACGGGCCACGGTGGGGGCCCAATTCCCCCCACAATAGCCGCGAGGTGGCACGGAAACCCGTGCCACCTCCGCGAATCAGTCGGATGAAGCGCTCAGCCCATGAACGGCCGGATCGCGTCCATGGCCCGCTGCGTGACCTCCTCGACCGGACCGGTCGCGTCGACGCCCACCAGGATGCCCTCGTCGGCGTAGTAGGAGACCAACGGCGCCGTCTGCTCCTGGTAGACCTCCAGGCGGTGCCTGACGGTCTCCTCCTTGTCGTCGTCACGCTGGAACAGCGCGCCCCCGCACGCGTCACACCTGTCGTCCTTCTTGTCATCGAACTCGACGTGCCAGATGCGGCCGCACTGGCTGCAGGTGCGCCTGCCGGCCAGCCGCCTGACCACCTCGTCGTCGTCCACGACGAGTTCGAGCACGAGGTCGAGCGCCTGGCCCCAGTCCTTGAGCATGTCGCGCAGGATCTCCGCCTGCGCGACGTTCCTCGGGAAGCCGTCGAGCAGGAAGCCGTCCTGCGCGTCGTCCTCGGACAGACGGTCACGGACCATGGCGATGGTGACCTCGTCGGGCACCAGGTCACCACGGTCCATGTACGTCTTGGCCAGCTTGCCGAGATCCGTGCCGCCCGAGACGTTGGCACGGAAGATGTCACCTGTCGAGATTTTCGGGATGGACAGGTTCGATGCGATGTACTGGGCCTGTGTCCCCTTACCCGCTCCGGGGGGCCCGACCAAGACGAGCCGCACTACCGCAGGAAACCTTCGTAGTTACGCTGCTGCAGCTGGCTCTCGATCTGCTTCACCGTGTCCAGACCGACGCCTACCATGATCAGAATGCTCGTCCCTCCGAACGGGAAGTTCTGGCTCGCACCGGCCACCGCCAGCGCGACGATCGGGACCATGGAGATGAGACCCAGATAGAGCGCGCCTGGCGCGGTCAGACGGGTGAGCACGAAGTTCAGGTATTCAGCCGTCGGACGGCCGGGGCGGATGCCCGGAATGAACCCACCGTACTTCTTCATGTTGTCGGCGACTTCAGTGGGGTTGAAGGTAATCGACACGTAGAAGTAGGTGAAGAAGATGATCAGCAGGAAGAACGTGGTCATGTAGATGGGCGTGTCGCCCGTGGCCAGGTTCTGCGAGATCCAGGTGATCACCACGTTGTCGCTGGTCTGGAACAGCGAGGTGATGAGCTGCGGCAGGTAGAGCAGCGAGGAGGCGAAGATGACGGGGATGATGCCCGCCTGGTTGACCTTCAGCGGGATGTAGGTGGAGGTGCCGCCGTACATCCTGCGGCCGACCATGCGCTTGGCGTACTGCACCGGGATGCGGCGCTGCGCCTGCTCCACGAAGACGACCGCGGCGATCATGAAGACACCGACGATCATCACCACGGCGAAGGTGAACTTGTTCGCCTGGAAGATGTTGGCCAGCTCGGACGGGAAGACCGCCACGACCTGGGTGAAGATCAGGATGGACATGCCGTTGCCGACGCCCCGGTCGGTGATGAGCTCGCCGAGCCACATGATCACGGACGTGCCCGCGGTCATGATGATGACCATCGTCACGATCTGGAAGATGTTGTCGGGGTCGAGCAGGACGTCCTGCTGGCAGTTGGGGAAAAGCTGCCCGGTACGGGCCAGCGCGATGAAAGCCGTCGACTGGAGAACCGCGAGACCGATGGTCAGATAACGCGTATACTGCGTGATCTTGGTCTGGCCGGACTGGCCTTCCTTCTTCAGCGCCTCCAGCCGCGGGATCACCACGACGAGCAATTGCAGAATGATGCTCGCGGTGATGTACGGCATGATGCCCAGCGCGAACACCGACAGCTTCAGCAACGCGCCGCCGCTGAACAGCTGGACCATCCCGTAGATGTTGCCGGTTTCGCCACTACGGGCCTGGTCGAAACAGGCGGCGAGGTTTTGGACGTGGACTCCCGGGGTCGGCAGAACCGAGCCGAGACGGAAAAGCGCGATGATGCCCAGGGTGAAGAGCAACTTCTTGCGCAGGTCCGGTGTCCGGAACGCCCGGGTAAACGCGGTCAGCACGGTCCCTCCTGCGCGCCTTTACGGCGTTGTGAGTAAGCGATGGTGCGGGGATCTGCCATCTGAAGTCTCATGTCGAACGAGCCGGACAGAAGCCTGCCGTCTCGCGAACTCTAACGCACTACGGGCGTGGGGGCCCATTGTCAAAGCCCCCACGCCTCGTCATAGCGTTACTACAGCTCGGTAACGGAACCACCGGCAGCGGCGATCTTCTCCTTCGCGGCGGACGAGAAGGCGTGAGCCTGCACGTTCACCGCGACCGAGATGTCACCGGTGCCGAGCACCTTCACGAGCTGGTTCTTGCGAACAGCACCCTTGGCGACCAGCGCCTCGACGGTGACCTCGCCACCCTCGGGGAACAGCTCGCCGAGCCTGTCGAGGTTGACGACCTGGTAGGTCGTCTTGAACAGGGCGTTGGAGAAGCCCTTGAGCTTCGGCAGACGCCTCTGCAGCGGCACCTGGCCACCCTCGAAACCGAGGGGGACCGTCGTGCGCGCGTGGCTGCCCTTGGTGCCACGGCCGGCGGTCTTGCCCTTCGACGCCTCGCCACGACCCTTGCGGATCTTGGCCCTGTTGGCGCCGGGAGCAGGACGCAGGTCGTGGATCTTGAGCGGAGCAGCGTTGTTGGAGCTGTCAGTCATGTCAGTCGACCTCTTCCACCTCGACGAGGTGCGTCACCACGGAGACCATGCCGCGAATCTCGGGCCGATCCTCCTTGACGACGACGTCGCCGATTCGCTTCAGGCCAAGCGAACGAAGCGAGTCACGCTGGTTCTGCTTGCCACCGATCTTCGAGCGAACCTGAGTGATCTTCAGGCGTGCCATGACTAGCTCACCGCCTTGGCGGCCGCGGCCTCGGCGATGCCCTCGCGCTGAGCCTTGAGCATCCGGGCCGGAGCGACGTCCTCGATCGGCAGGCCACGCCGGGCCGCGATCTCCTCGGGGCGGGAAAGGCCCTTCAGAGCCGCCACGGTGGCGTGCACGATGTTGATCGGGTTGTCCGAGCCGAGCGACTTGGACAGCACGTCGTGGATGCCCGCGCACTCCAGGACGGCGCGCACCGGGCCACCGGCGATGACGCCGGTACCGGCCGAGGCCGGACGCAGGAAGACGACGCCGGCCGCCTCCTCGCCCTGCACCGTGTGCGGGATCGTGCCCTGGATCCGAGGCACCTTGAAGAAGTGCTTCTTCGCCTCTTCGACACCCTTGGCGATCGCCGCGGGGACTTCCTTGGCCTTGCCGTAACCGACGCCGACCAGGCCGTTGCCGTCACCGACGACGACGAGGGCGGTGAAGCTGAAGCGACGACCACCCTTCACGACCTTGGCCACGCGGTTGATCTTCACTACGCGCTCGATGTACGAGACGCCCTTGTCGGCGGCGCCACCGCGGCGATCGTCACGACGGTCACGCCGATCGCCACCGGTGCCGCCACCGCGACGCGGAGCTGCAGCCATCAGTGGTTCCTCTTCTCAGTTGCCATCATTTGCGATCCTCGGGCCCGCATCAGAACTCGAGCCCGCCCTCGCGGGCGCTGTCGGCCAGCGCCGCGATCCGACCTGCATACCGGTTGCCACCGCGGTCGAAGACGACCTTGGAGATCCCGGCTTCCTTGGCCCGCTGAGCGAGGAGCTCGCCGACCTTCTTCGCCTTCTCGGTCTTGTCCGCCTCCAGCGTGCGCAGCGAGGCGTCCATGGTGGACGCGCTCACCAGCGTGTGGCCGACGGAGTCGTCCACGATCTGGACGAACATGTGACGGGTCGAACGGTTGACGACCAGGCGCGGACGCTCTGCCGTACCGACGACGAACTTGCGGACGCGGCGGTGACGGCGGGCCCGCGAGACGGTGCGGGCAGCCGTGTGCTTGCTGAACGCAGTCTTCGGAGCCATGCCTACTTACCAGCCTTTCCGACCTTGCGGCGGATCTGTTCGCCCTGGTAACGCACGCCCTTGCCCTTGTACGGGTCAGGCTTGCGCAACTTGCGGATGTTGGCCGCGACCTCGCCGACCTTCTGCTTGTCGATGCCGTCCACGTGGAACAGGGTCGGCTTCTCGACACGGAAGGTGACGCCCTCGGGGGCGTCGACGATGACCGGGTGACTGAAGCCCAGAGAGAACTCCAGCTGCGTCGGGCCCTTGGCCTGGACGCGGTAACCCACACCGACGATCTCAAGGCTCTTGGAGTAGCCCTGAGTGACGCCCTGCACCATGTTGGCGATCAGCGTCCGGGACAGGCCGTGCAGCGCACGGACCTTGTTCTCGTCGTTCGGCCGGGAGACGGCGATGGCGCCGTCGTCGTCGCGCGCGACCGTGATGGGCTCGGCGACCTTGTGAAGCAGCGTGCCCTTCGGGCCCTTGACCTGGACATCCTGGCCGGTGATCGTGATGTCTACGCCACTGGGCACAGGGATGGGCAGCCGTCCGATTCGCGACATGCTGTGTTCCTCCCCTCTACCAGACGTAGGCGAGGACTTCCCCGCCCACGCCACGCTTGCCGGCCTGCTTGTCGGTCATGAGACCGGCGGACGTCGAGATGATCGCGACGCCCAGTCCGCCCAGGACTCGAGGCAGGTTGTCCTTCTTCGCATAAACCCGCAGACCGGGCTTGGAAACCCGGCGCAGGCCCGCGAGCGAACGCTCACGGGTAGGCCCGAACTTGAGCTCCACCACGAGGTTCTTGCCAACCTTGGCGTCTTCGACGGTCCAAGCCTGGATGTAACCCTCTTGCTGGAGGATCTCGGCGATGTGCGCCTTGATCTTCGAGTACGGCATCGACACGCTCTCGTGGTACGCCGAGTTCGCGTTGCGCAGACGTGTGAGCATGTCTGCGATCGGGTCGGTCATCGTCATGGCCAGTGGCCTTCCTCGCCGCGGTTTCCAGTCGGTGAAGCAGCGCTCTACCGGTGGACCTTCGGCGTGGTCACGGACGCGGGATGCGTCCTTGCTTTTCCTGAATATGAACACCTGGGGGCGACACAGGGCCGCCCCTCAGGTTATCTACCAGCTCGACTTGGTGATGCCGGGCAGTTCGCCCCGGTGCGCCATCTCGCGGAAGCACACGCGGCAGAGGCCGAACTTGCGGTAGACGGCGCGGGGCCGGCCGCAGCGCGAGCAACGAGTGTATGCCCGGACCTCGAACTTCTGCTTGCGCCCCGCCTTGGCGATCAGCGACTTCTTCGCCATTGGATCAGGCCTCCTTGAACGGGAAGCCGAGGAGCTTCAGCAGCGCCCGGCCCTGGTCGTCGTTCTTCGCGGTGGTCACGATCGTGATGTCCATGCCCCGCGGACGGTCGACCTTGTCCTGGTCGACCTCGTGGAACATGACCTGCTCGGTCAGACCGAAGGTGTAGTTGCCGTTGCCGTCGAACTGCTTGGGCGACAGGCCGCGGAAGTCCCGGATACGGGGCAGGGCCAGCGCCAGCAGGCGGTCGAGGAACTCCCACATGCGGTCACCGCGCAGCGTGACGTGCGCGCCGATCGGCATGCCCTCGCGCAGCTTGAACTGCGCGATGGACTTGCGCGCCCGGACGACGGCCGGCTTCTGGCCGGTGATCACGGTGAGGTCGCGGACGGCACCTTCGATGAGCTTGGAGTCGCGAGCCGCCTCGCCGACGCCCATGTTGACCTTGATCTTGGTCAGGGCGGGGATCTGCATGACGTTCTCGATGCCGAACTGCTCGCGAAGCTGGGCCGCGATCTCCTCGCGGTACTTCGTCTTGAGTCGCGGCGTCGGGCGCTCGGTCTCAGTGGTCGTGGCAGTCATCAGCTGTCCTCACCCGTCTCCTCGTCGGCCTTCTTCTCGTCGGCCTTCTTGTCGGCGGGCTTGTCGTCCTTGAGCTTCTTCACGTTCGAGACGTGGATCGAAGCCTCCATGGTCTGCACGCCGCCGGTCTTGGCGCCGCGCGGGCCCTGGTGGGTCTCCTTGGTGTGCTTCTTGATCATGTTGATGCCCTCGACCACCACGCGGTCCTCGCGCGGGAGAGTGGCGATCACGCGACCCTTGGCACCCTTGTCCTTGCCGGCGATGACCTGGACCAGGTCACCCTTCTTCACATGCAGCTTCGGCATTACAGCACCTCCGGGGCGAGCGAGATGATGCGCATGAACTTCTTGTCGCGCAGCTCGCGGCCGACCGGGCCGAAGATACGAGTGCCACGAGGGTCACCGCTGTCCTTGATGATGACGGCGGCGTTCTCGTCGAAGCGGATGTAGGAGCCGTCGGGCCGGCGGCGCTCCTTGACCGTGCGGACGACGACCGCCTTGACGACGTCGCCCTTCTTGACGCCCGTGCTGCCGGGCAGCGCGTCCTTGACTGTGGCGACGATGATGTCGCCGATACCGGCGTAGCGTCGGCCCGAGCCACCGAGAACACGGATGCAAAGGATCTCCTTGGCACCCGTGTTGTCGGCGACCTTGAGCCGCGACTCCTGCTGGATCACGTCTTACTCCTGTTAGTCGCGCCGGTTCTCATCGCTGAGCCTGGCGGAACCCGTCATTGTCTTGTTCCCACGGCCACAGCGCCCCTGGAGGCACCGCACCGCAGGCGACGCGAGGCCCGAGGGCCTCGCGTCCTTGGACGCCGTCATGGGGGCTCTGAGAGCCCCCACGAGGCGCGGTATGTCCGAGAGGGCCTTACTTGGCCTTCTCGAGGATCTCCACGACCCTCCACCGCTTGGTGGCGGAGAGGGGGCGGGTCTCCATCAGCAGCACGCGGTCGCCGACGCCGCAGGCGTTGGCCTCGTCGTGCGCCTTGTACTTGGTCGTACGGCGGATGACCTTGCCGTACAGACGGTGCTTGACGCGGTCCTCGACGGCGACGACGACGGTCTTGTCCATCTTGTCGCTGACGACGAGGCCCTCGCGGACCTTGCGGAAACGACGTGCGTCCTCCGCGGCCTCAGGCGTGGTCCCAGTAGTGGTCTCAGTGGTCTCGGTCTCAGCCATCGCTCGTCTCCTTCTCGACCGTGACGATGCCCAGCTCGCGCTCGCGCATCACGGTGTAGATACGGGCGATCTCGCGGCGGACGGCGCGCAGCCGCCCGTGGCTCTCCAACTGACCGGTCGCCGCCTGGAAGCGGAGGTTGAACAGCTCCTCCTTCGCCTCCTTCAGCTTCTGGACGAGGGTGTCCTCGTCCTCGAGCCGCAGCTCCCCGGCGGTCAGGCCCTTAGCCATCACGCCTCACCCACTTCACGCTTTACGATCTTGCACTTCATGGGCAGCTTGTGAATCGCTCGGGTGAGCGCCTCACGCGCCACCGACTCCGCCACGCCGGACAGCTCGAACATCACGCGTCCGGGCTTGACGTTGGCGATCCACCACTCCGGCGAACCCTTACCGGAACCCATGCGGGTCTCGGCCGGCTTCTTGGTGAGCGGACGGTCGGGGTAGATGTTGATCCACACCTTGCCGCCACGGCGGATGTGACGGGTCATCGCGATACGGGCGGACTCGATCTGGCGGTTGGTCACGTAGGAGTGCTCAATCGCCTGGATGCCGAACTCGCCGAACACGACCCTGGTGCCGCCCTTGGCGGCTCCGCTGCGGTCAGGCCGGTGCTGCTTGCGGTGCTTGACCCTGCGCGGGATCAGCATGGTCAGCTCCCTTCAGCACCCGGCTGCGCAGCCGGGCCGGTCTCGGGGGCGGCCTGCGAGGCCGCCTCGTTACGGGGGGCGCGGTCGCCGCGGCCGCCACCACGACGGGGGCGGTCACCGCCACCACGACGCGGACGGTCGCCGCCGCCACCACGACGGTCGTCGCGGTCACGACGCTGGCCGGCGCGAGCACCGGCGGCGGCCGGCCCGCGGCCGAAGGTGGTGCGGGCCTCATAGAAGCCGTAGTCGATGTCCGCGCGGAGGGTGTGCAGCGGCACGCGGCCCTCGCGGTAGAACTCCGACCGCGACATCTCGGCGCCGCCCAGACGACCGGAGCACTGGACACGGATGCCCTTGGCGCCGGACTTCATGGCCGACTGCATCGCCTTGCGCATGGCACGGCGGAACGAGACGCGGCTGGACAGCTGCTCGGCGACGCCCTGCGCGACGAGCTGGGCGTCGATCTCCGGGTTCTTGACCTCGAGGATGTTGAGCTGGACCTGCTTCTTGGTCAGCTTCTCCAGGTCGCCACGGATCCGGTCCGCCTCGGCGCCACGACGGCCGATCACGATGCCGGGACGCGCGGTGTGGATGTCCACCTGCACGCGGTCCGTCGTGCGCTCGATCTCGACCTTGGAGATGCCGGCCCGCTCCATGCCCTTCTGCAGCATGCGGCGAATCGACACGTCCTCGGCGACGTACGACTTGTACAGCTTGTCGGCGTACCACCGGCTCTTGAAGTCGGTCGTGATGCCGAGGCGGAACCCGTGCGGGTTAACCTTCTGGCCCACTATCGGGTCCTTCCCTTCGGCTCGCGGGACTCCACGATCACGGTGATGTGGCTCGTCCGCTTGTTGATCCGATAGGCACGACCCTGGGCACGCGGACGGAACCGCTTCAGCGTCGGGCCCTCGTCGACCCACGCGCGGCTCACGACGAGCGTGCTGGGGTCGAGATCGAAGTTGTGCTCGGCGTTCGCCATGGCGGAACTGAGCACCTTGTAGATCGGCTCGCTCGCCGACTGGGGAGCGAACTGCAGCACGGCCTGCGCCTCCGAAGCGGGCAGCCCGCGAATAAGGTCCACCACGCGGCGGGCCTTGAGGGGCGTGACACGGACGAACCGCGCCTGAGCCCTGGCTTCCATCGCTTACTCCTCTAAATGCTTCTGAAGGCGTCTATCGCCGGCTGCGCCGGTCGTCCTTGACGTGGCTGCGGAACGTCCGCGTGGGCGCGAACTCTCCGAGCTTGTGGCCGATCATCGACTCGGTGACGAACACCGGGACGTGCTTGCGGCCGTCGTGCACGGCGATCGTGTGCCCGAGCATGTCGGGGACGATCATGGAACGCCGCGACCACGTCTTGATGACGGTCTTGGTGCCCTTCTCGTTCTGGACTTCCACCTTCTTCTGAAGGTGCTCGTCCACGAAGGGACCCTTCTTAAGGCTACGTGGCATTTCGGCTGCTCCTACCGCTTCTTCCTCTTGGACCGACGGCGGATGATCAGCCTGTCGCTGGCCTTGTTCGCCTGACGGGTACGGCCCTCGGGCTTGCCCTTGGGGTTCACCGGGTGACGACCACCGGAGGTCTTGCCCTCACCACCACCGTGCGGGTGGTCGACGGGGTTCATCGCGACACCGCGGACGGTCGGGCGCTTGCCCTTCCACCGCATACGGCCGGCCTTGCCCCAGTTGATGTTGGCCTGCTCGGCGTTGCCGACCTGGCCCACCGTGGCGCGGCAGCGCACGTCGACCATGCGCATCTCACCGGACGGCATACGCAGCGTGGCGTAGGTGCCCTCCTTGGCGAGGAGCTGGATCTGGGCGCCGGCGGAGCGGCCGAGTTTGGCGCCGCCACCCGGACGGAGCTCCACCGCGTGGATGAAGGTACCGGTCGGGATGTTGCGCAGCGGCAGGCAGTTGCCCGGCTTGATGTCGGCCGCGGGGCCGTTCTCGATGCGGTCACCCTGCTTGAGCCCCGTCGGCGCGATGATGTAGCGCTTCTCGCCGTCGGCGTAGTGGAGCAGAGCGATGTTGGCGGTGCGATTGGGGTCGTACTCGATGTGAGCGACCTTCGCCGGAACGCCGTCCTTGTCATGCCTACGGAAGTCGATGATCCGGTAGGCGCGCTTGTGACCGCCGCCCTGGTGGCGGGCGGTGACCCGGCCGTGTACGTTGCGGCCGCCCTTGCTGTGAAGGGGCGCAAGCAACGACTTCTCGGGGGTGCTGCGGGTGATCTCGGAGAAGTCCGAGACACTCGACCCGCGGCGACCCGGAGTCGTCGGCTTGTATTTACGGATGCCCATCTTTTTCGTTCATCCTTCGTCGGTTACATGGGTGAGCCCGCCGCACCGAAATGCGACGGTCTCAGCCCCGCGCGGACCATGTGTGGCCCGCACTCACTTCTATGGCCGCTCAGCCGATCTGACCGAAGATGTCGATCCGATCGCCCTCACCCAGGCTCACGATCGCGCGCTTGGTGTCGGGACGCTTGCCGAAACCGGTACGGGTCCGCTTGCGCTTGCCCTGCCGGTTGATGGTGTTCACGCTGGTGACCTTGACCCCGAAGATCTGCTCAACAGCGATCTTGACCTGGGTCTTGTTCGCGGTCTTCTTCACCAGGAACGTGTACTTGTTGTTCTCATCGATCAGGCCGTAGCTCTTCTCAGAGACGATCGGCTTGATGATGATGTCGCGCGGGTCGGCGATCTTCTCCATCAGGCGTCTTCCTTCCCGCCACTCAGCCGCGCCACGACCTGGTCGTACGCCTCCTGGGTGAAGACCACGTCGTCGTGCACGAGCACGTCGTAGGTGTTGAGCTGCCCGGCGTCCAGCAGGTGGACCTCGGGCGCGTTGCGCAGGCTCAGCCAGGTCAGCTCGTCGTCCGAGTCGACCACGACCAGAACGCGCGCGGACTGGGTGATCTTGCGCAGGGCGTCGAGCGCCGCCTTGGTCTTGGGCGTCTCACCCGTGACCAGCGAGCTCACCACGTGCACGCGACCGCCGCCGGCCCGGTCGGAGAGGGCGCCGCGCAGGGCGGCGGCCTTCATCTTCTTGGGCGTGCGCTGCGAGTAGTCGCGCGGCACGGGGCCGTGGACGGTGCCACCGCCGGTGAACTGCGGCGCACGGGTCGAACCCTGACGGGCGCGACCGGTGCCCTTCTGGCGGTACGGCTTCTTGCCGCCGCCGGAGACCTCACCACGGGTCTTGGCCTTGTGGGTGCCCTGCCGGCGAGCGGCGAGCTGGGCCACGACCACCTGGTGGATCAGCGGCACGTTGACCTTGGCGCCGAAGATCTCCTCGGGCAGGTCGACGGTGCCGGTCTTCGCGCCGCCGGCGTCGAGGACGTCAATAGTGGTGCTCACTTGGCAGCCCCCTTCTTGGCAGCGGAGCGGACGAGGACCAGGCTGCCGTTGGCGCCGGGAATCGCACCCTTGATCAGGATGAGACCCTTCTCGGCGTCCACGGCGTGAACCTTGAGGCTCTGCACAGTGGTGCGGACGTTACCCATCCGACCAGCCATGCGCAGACCCTTGAATACGCGGCCCGGGGTGGCGCAGCCACCGATGGAACCCGGCGAGCGGTGCTTGCGCTGCGTACCGTGCGACGCGCCCAGACCACCGAAGCCGTGCCGCTTCATGACACCGGCGAAGCCCTTGCCCTTGCTCTTGCCCGTCACGTCGACGAACTGGCCGGCCTCGAAGGTGTCGGCCAGCAGCTCCTGGCCCAGGTTGTAGTCGCTCGCGTCGTCGGTGCGGATCTCCGCGAAGTAACGGCGCGGGGTGATGTCGTGCTTACGCAGGTAGTCGCCGAGCGGCTTGTTGACCTTCCGGGGGTCGACCTGCCCGAAGCCGAGCTGGATGGCGGAGTAGCCGTCCTTGTCGGCGGTGCGGACGCGGGTCACCACGCACGGACCGGCCTCGACCACGGTCACCGGCACCATCCGGTTGTCCGCGTCGAAGACCTGGGTCATGCCGAGCTTCTTGCCCAGGACGCCCTTGATCGTCTTAGCCATGTCAGTGCGTTCCCTCAGAGCTTGATCGAAATGTCGACACCCGCGGGGAGGTCGAGCCGCATGAGCGAGTCAACCGTCTTGGGGGTCGGGTCGATGATGTCAATCAGCCGCTTGTGCGTGCGCATCTCGAAGTGCTCGCGGCTGTCCTTGTACTTGTGCGGCGAGCGGATGACGCAGTACACGTTCTTCTCGGTCGGCAGCGGCACCGGGCCCGCGACCTTCGCGCCAGTCCGCGTCACCGTCTCGACGATCTTCTTGGCCGAGCTGTCGATGACCTCGTGGTCATAGGCCTTAAGCCGGATGCGGATCTTCTGTCCCGCCATAGTGGCCTCGGTGTCCTTCGCTGTCGTCTGAAAAAGTATCGTGCGGCCTGTTGCCGCTGATGTGTTGCTGCAGGTCGAACCCGCACTGACCCCACGAGGCAGACGTAGTCGATCTGCCTTTTCTTCCGTGATCCGGCAGTGACTTCGGTCACCTGTCGTACGGCGGCCGAAGCTACTGCTGGATCACGGCGCCTTCTGCATGGGGCCTTACGTGGTGCGGCGGTCGGCTCCGAGTCCGGGGCCGACCGCCGCCCCGACGGTCTAGCTACTTGATGATCTTCACGACCCGGCCGGCGCCGACGGTGCGGCCACCCTCACGGA
The DNA here is from genome assembly GCF_039529435.1 of Nonomuraea maheshkhaliensis. Lineage (NCBI taxonomy): Bacteria > Bacillati > Actinomycetota > Actinomycetes > Streptosporangiales > Streptosporangiaceae > Nonomuraea > Nonomuraea maheshkhaliensis. Next base: position 8,954 of record NZ_BAAAMU010000115.1, on the reverse strand, counting down.
TCGCGAACTTGAGGCCTTCCTCCATGGCGATGGGCTGGATCAGCTCAACGCGCATTTCGGTGTTGTCGCCCGGCATGACCATCTCGGTGCCCTCGGGGAGGTTCACCACGCCGGTCACGTCAGTCGTACGGAAGTAGAACTGCGGGCGGTAGTTGTTGAAGAACGGCGTGTGGCGGCCGCCCTCGTCCTTGGACAGGATGTAGACCTGGCCGGTGAACTCGGTGTGCGGGGTGGTCGTGCCCGGCTTGATGATGCACTGGCCGCGCTCGACCTGCTCGCGCTTGATGCCGCGGAGGAGCAGAGCGGCGTTGTCACCGGCGTGACCCTCGTCGAGCATCTTGTTGAACATCTCGATGCTGGTGACGGTGGTGGTCGTCTTCTCTTCCTTGATACCGATGATGTCAACCTGCTCGTTGACCTTCACGATACCGCGCTCGATACGGCCGGTGACGACCGTGCCGCGACCGGTGATCGAGAAGACGTCCTCGACCGGCATGAGGAACGGCTTGTCCGTCTCACGCGGCGGCTCGGGCACGTTCTCGTCCACGGCGTTCATGAGCTCGACGATGCTGTCGGCCCACTTCGCGTCGCCCTCAAGAGCCTTGAGCGCGGAGACGCGGACGACGGGCAGGTCGTCGCCGGGGAACTCCTGAGCGGACAGGAGCTCACGAACCTCGAGCTCGACCAGCTCGAGGATCTCCTCGTCGTCGACCATGTCGGCCTTGTTGAGGGCCACGACGATGTAGGGGACGCCGACCTGGCGGGCCAGGAGGACGTGCTCCTTCGTCTGCGGCATCGGGCCGTCGGTGGCGGCGACCACGAGGATCGCGCCGTCCATCTGGGCGGCACCGGTGATCATGTTCTTCACGTAGTCGGCGTGACCGGGGCAGTCCACGTGAGCGTAGTGGCGCTTCTCGGTCTGGTACTCGACGTGCGCGATGGAGATCGTGATGCCGCGGGCCTTCTCCTCCGGCGCCTTGTCGATCTTGTCGAACGGCGTCGCAGCGTTCAGCTCGGGGTAACGGTCGTGGAGCACCTTGGTGATCGCCGCGGTCAGCGTGGTCTTGCCGTGGTCGATGTGCCCAATGGTGCCGATGTTCATGTGCGGCTTGTTCCGCTCGAACTTGGCCTTGCCCACTGGTTCTCTCCTTAGAGAATCTGACTGACTTTCGTCTACACACTCGGGCCCGGGAAATCCCGAACCCCTTGGCGGCGGGGTGGCTCGCACCACCCCGCCAGGGACCAGGACAGCAGTCCTGGCCCAGCCCCTCACGGGACCGGACCGGAAACTATTCGCCCCGGGCCTTCGCGACGATCTCCTTGGCGATGCCCGGAGGCACCTCCGCGTAGGAGTCGAACTGCATGCTGTAGCTCGCGCGCCCCTGCGTCTTGCTACGCAGGTCACCCACGTAGCCGAACATCTCAGACAGCGGCACGAGCGCCTGGACGACCTTGGCGCCGGCCCGGTCGTCCATCGCCTGGATCTGCCCGCGGCGACCGTTGAGGTCACCGATGACATCACCCATGTAGTCCTCGGGCGTCGTGACCTCTACGGCCATCATCGGCTCGAGGAGCACGGCGTCCGCCTTGCGCGCGGCCTCCTTGAAGGCCATCGAGCCGGCGATCTTGAAGGCCATTTCCGACGAGTCGACGTCGTGGGCCGCACCGTCGGTCAGCGTAACCTTCACGCCCACCATCGGGTAACCGGCCAGCACGCCGAACTCGGCGGCCTCCTGCGCGCCCGCGTCGACCGACGGGATGTACTCCCTCGGGACGCGGCCACCGGTGACCTTGTTCTCGAACTCGTAGCCGTCGTTGCCTTCGCCGAGCGGCTCGAGGTTGATGATCACCCGCGCGAACTGACCGGAACCACCGGTCTGCTTCTTGTGGGTGTAGTCGATCTTCTCCACCGCGCGACGGATGGTCTCGCGGTAGGCGACCTGCGGCCGGCCGACGTTGGCCTCGACCTTGAACTCGCGCCGCATGCGGTCGACGAGGATCTCAAGGTGAAGCTCGCCCATGCCCCAGATGACCGTCTGACCGGTCTCCTCGTCACGGCGGACCTGGAAGGACGGGTCCTCCTCGGCCAGCCGCTGGATGGCGGTCGACAGCTTCTCCTGGTCGCCCTTGGTCTTGGGCTCGATGGCGACGTTGATGACCGGAGCCGGGAACGTCATCGACTCGAGCACGACCTGGTTCGCCGTGTCGGACAGGGTGTCGCCGGTCGTGGTGTCCTTCAGACCCATGACCGCGACGATCTGGCCGGCGATCGCCGTCGGGCGCTCTTCGCGCTTGTTGGCGTGCATCTGGTAGATCTTGCCGATCCGCTCCTTCTTGCCCTTCACAGAGTTGGTGACCTGTGAACCGGCCTCGAGCGTGCCCGAGTAGATGCGGATGTAGGTGATCTTGCCGAGGTGCGGGTCGCTGGCGATCTTGAAGGCCAGCGCGGAGAACGGCTCCGTCGGGTCGGCGTGCCGCTCGATGACCTTCTCCTCGTTGCCGACCGCGTGGCCCTTGAAGGCCGGGATGTCGGTCGGGGCGGGGAGGTAGGCGACGATGGCGTCGAGCAGGGGCTGCACGCCCTTGTTCTTGAACGCGGTGCCGCACAGGACCGGGTTGATGGCGCTGGCCAGCGTCGCGCGGCGGATGGCCGCGACCAGCTGCTCCTCGGTGGGCTCGGTGCCCTCGAGGTAGAGCTCCATCAGCTCGTCGTCGTTCTCGGCGACCGTCTCGATGAGGCGGTCACGCCACTCACGGGCGGCCTCGGCGTGGTCGGCCGGGATGTCGACGGTGTCGTACATCTCGCCCTTCGCCGCCTCGGCGCTCCAGATGAGACCCTTCATCCGGATGAGGTCGATGACGCCCTTGAAGTCGGCCTCGACGCCCCACGGCAGCTGAATGACAGCCGGCGTGGCGCCCAGACGGTTGATCATCATGTCGACGCAGCGGTGGAACTCCGCGCCGACCCGGTCCATCTTGTTGACGAAGCAGATCCGGGGGACGTCGTAGCGGTCGGCCTGACGCCACACCGTCTCCGACTGCGGCTCGACACCGGCCACACCGTCGAACACGGCGACGGCACCGTCGAGGACGCGCAGCGAGCGCTCCACCTCGATGGTGAAGTCGACGTGGCCCGGAGTGTCGATGATGTTGATCGTGTGACCGATCCACTCACAGGTGGTCGCGGCAGACGTGATCGTGATGCCGCGCTCCTGCTCCTGCTCCATCCAGTCCATCGTGGCAGCGCCCTCGTGGACTTCACCGATCTTGTAGTTGATGCCGGTGTAGAACAGGATGCGCTCGGTCGTGGTTGTCTTGCCCGCGTCGATGTGGGCCATGATCCCGATGTTTCGGACCTTGGCCAGGTCAAGAGCGGTCTGCGTGGCCACTTCTCTCGCGTCCTCGTCGTCTCGTCGAACCCACTACCAGCGGTAGTGAGCGAAGGCCTTGTTGGACTCGGCCATCTTGTGGGTGTCCTCGCGCTTCTTGACGCTCGCCCCGAGGCCGTTGCTGGCGTCGAGGAGCTCGTTCATGAGGCGCTCGGTCATGGTCTTCTCGCGGCGGGCGCGGGAGTACTGCACCAGCCAGCGCAGGGCCAGGGTGGTGCTGCGCGCGGCGCGCACCTCGACCGGCACCTGGTAGGTCGCGCCACCGACACGACGGCTGCGGACCTCGAGGGTCGGCTTGACGTTGTCAAGCGCGCGCTTCAGGGTGACGACCGGGTCGTTGCCCGTCTTCTCCCTGCAGCCTTCGAGGGCGCCGTAGACGATCGACTGCGCGATGGAGCGCTTGCCGTCCAGGAGCACCTTGTTGATCAGGGCGGTCACCAGCGGCGAGCTGTAAACCGGGTCAGCCATGAGCTGACGACGGCCAGGAGAACCCTTACGAGGCATTGTTAGCTCTTCTCCCTCTTCGCGCCGTAGCGGCTACGGGCCTGCTTGCGGTTGCGGACACCCTGGGTGTCCAGCGAGCCGCGGATGATCTTGTAGCGAACACCAGGCAGGTCCTTCACACGACCGCCACGCACGAGCACGATGGAGTGCTCCTGCAGGTTGTGACCCACACCCGGGATGTAGGCCGTGACCTCGATGCCGTTCGTGAGCCGAACGCGGGCCACCTTGCGCAGTGCCGAGTTGGGCTTCTTCGGGGTCGTGGTGTAAACGCGCTGGCACACGCCGCGCCGCTGCGGACTCCCCTTGAGGGCAGGAGTCTTGGTCTTGGAGACCTTGTCCTGCCGGCCCTTACGGACCAACTGCTGAATAGTGGGCACTGCCACTCCGTTTCGTGCCTTGGCCGGTGTTACGTCATGGTCTTGCATTTCGCAGGTTCTGCCGGTGTCATGACCTGCTGGTTTCTCTTGTCTCGGCGCCCCCGCGCTCGGGCGTGTCGCGCTATTCGCACAGGCACATCCGCGAGGATTACGAGCCAGGAAGCCGTCCTGCGCCCGCAATTGAGCGCACGGCCGAGAGCCCGTTAGAAGACGGGCACGATGCTCAAGACTACCCAGGCCTTGGCGAGACGTCAAAACGGCGCGGCAAAGCGGACAAGCTCTGCCACTCCGGATCGCTGAGGCCTATTTCATCCAGCCCATCTACAGCTCCGGAACTCATGATATAGCCCCCTGGGGTGTTCCGCCCCCAACTCCACGAACCGCCACCCGCCCGTTACCTCCCCTTGTCCCACCAAATCCCCGTCAGCCATCCAGCACGGCCGCCCGACTGTGCCGCACAACACACCCGCGCTCCCAACTCGGTGACACTTCACTGCCTCTGTCCCGGGGGGCCGGGGTCGCCACGGAGGGGGCCCAGATGGCGGCGTAGCGGCGGCTCGCCACTGACGGGTTCAGACAGCGTCTCCCTGGAGGGCCCTCAGCCACGTGCGGCGTGTGGGGCAACGTGGCGCCGCCGTAACAGAAGGAAGGCCCTTGAAAGCCGAGCGCCCGGCCCTCTCAGAACGAGAGGGCCGGGCGCGCAGACCACCAACTGTCAGATGATCACCGGTTGTACTGGCCGAAGTCGTACTCCTCCAGGGGAACCGCCTCGCCGCTGCCGGTGCCGAAGGTGTAGTCGGCCGCGGAGCCGTCGTAGCCGCCCACGGTGTACATGGCGGCCTTGGCCTCCTCGGTCGGCTCGACCCGGATGTTGCGGTACTGGGGCATGCCCGTACCGGCCGGGATGAGCTTACCGATGATGACGTTCTCCTTCAGGCCCAGGAGCGAGTCGGACTTGGCGTGGATCGCCGCGTCCGTCAGGACCCTGGTCGTCTCCTGGAAGGAGGCCGCCGACAGCCACGACTCGGTGGCCAGCGACGCCTTCGTGATGCCCATGAGCACCGGACGGCCGGCGGCGGGCGACCCGCTCTCGGCCACGGTCTCGCGGTTCATCTGCTCGAAGCGCGGACGCTCCACGAGCTCGCCGGGCAGCAGGTCGGTGTCACCGGACTCCAGCACGTTCACGCGCTTGAGCATCTGCCGCACGATGATCTCGATGTGCTTGTCGTGGATCGACACACCCTGCGAGCGGTAGACCTGCTGAACCTCCGCCACCAGGTGCAGCTGCACGGCCCGCGGGCCGAGGATGCGCAGCACCTCGTTGGGGTTGACCGCACCGGCGACCAGCTGCTGGCCGACGGTGACGCGCTGACCTTCCTGCACGAGCAGGCGCGAGCGCATCGAGACCGGGTAGGCGATCTCCTCCGAGCCGTCGTCGGGGGTGATCACGACCTTCCTGGTCTTGTCGGTCTCGTCGATCCGCACGCGGCCCTCGGCCTCGGAGATCGGGGCGACACCCTTGGGGATGCGCGCCTCGAAGAGCTCCGTGACACGGGGCAGACCGTGGGTGATGTCGGCGCCGGCCACACCACCGGTGTGGAACGTACGCATGGTCAGCTGCGTGCCGGGCTCGCCGATCGACTGGGCGGCGATGATGCCGACCGCCTCGCCGACGTCCACGAGCTTGCCGGTGGCCAGCGAGCGGCCGTAGCAGGTCGCGCAGACACCGATCTTGGCCTCGCAGACGAGCGCGCTGCGGGTGCGGACGGTCTCGACGCCGGCCTCGACCAGCTTCGTCACGTGGTTGTCGTTGATGTCGACACCCGCCGGGACGATGATCTTGCCGTCGACCTCGACGTCCTCGGCCAGGATGCGGCCGTGCACGTTGGACTCGGCGTTCTCCGCCTTGACCAGGTTGCCGCTCGCGTCGCGGTCGGCCACGTGCAGCGGGACCGCGCGGTCGGTGCCGCAGTCGATCTCCCGCACGATGACGTCCTGCGCGACGTCCACCAGACGACGGGTCAGGTAACCCGAGTCGGCGGTACGCAGCGCGGTGTCGGCCAGACCCTTCCGCTGACCGTGGGTGGAGATGAAGTACTCCAGCACCGACAGGCCCTCGCGGAACGAGGCCTTGATCGGCCGCGGGATCGTCTCACCCTTGGTGTTGGACACCAGGCCGCGGATGCCGGCGATCTGCCGGACCTGCATCTTGTTACCACGGGCGCCGGAGTTGACCATCATCCAGACCGGGTTGGTCGCCGGGAAGGCGTTGACCATGTCGGTCTCGACGTCGGCCGTCGCGTGCGTCCAGATCTCGATGAGCTCCTGACGGCGCTCCTCGTCGGTGATCAGGCCACGCTCGTACTCCCGCTGGACCTTGTCGGCCCGGCGCTCGTAGTTCTCCATGATGTCGGTCTTGTTCGGGGGCGCGACGACGTCCTCGATCGAGATCGTGACACCGGAGCGGGTCGCCCAGCGGAAGCCGGCGTCCTTGAGCGCGTCGAGCGAGTTGGCGACCTCGATCTTGGGGTAGGTCTCCGCCAGCTCGTTCACGATCGTGGACAGCTGCTTCTTGCCGACCTGGAAGTCGACGAAGGGGTAGCTCTCCGGCAGTGTCTGGTTGAACAGGCACCGCCCGAACGTCGTCTCCAGCCGGAGCGGGTCGCCCTGCTCCCAGCCCTCGGGGGCCACCCACTCGCGCGGCGGCAGGACGTCCTTCAGCCGGATCTGGATCTTCGCCTGGATCTCCAGCTCGCGGCGGTCGAAGGCCATCTGCGCCTCGGCGATCGAGCCGAACACGCGGCCCTCGCCGATCGCGCCTTCCTTCTGGGTGGTCAGCCAGTAGAGGCCGATGACCATGTCCTGGGTGGGCATCGTCACGGGCTTGCCGTCGGCCGGCTTGAGGATGTTGTTGGTCGAGAGCATCAGGATGCGTGCCTCGGCCTGGGCCTCAGCCGACAGCGGCAGGTGCACGGCCATCTGGTCGCCGTCGAAGTCCGCGTTGAAGGCGGTGCAGACGAGCGGGTGGATCTGGATGGCCTTGCCCTCGACCAGCTGCGGCTCGAACGCCTGGATGCCCAGGCGGTGGAGCGTCGGAGCGCGGTTGAGCAGCACGGGGTGCTCGGTGATGACCTCTTCGAGCACGTCCCACACCACAGGGCGGGCGCGCTCGACCATCCGCTTGGCCGACTTGATGTTCTGGGCGTGGTTGAGATCGACCAGCCTCTTCATCACGAACGGCTTGAACAGCTCCAGCGCCATCTGCTTGGGCAGACCGCACTGGTGCAGCTTGAGCTGCGGGCCGACGACGATGACCGAACGGCCGGAGTAGTCGACTCGCTTGCCCAGCAGGTTCTGGCGGAAGCGGCCCTGCTTGCCCTTCAGCATGTCGCTGAGGGACTTCAGCGGCCGGTTGCCGGGACCGGTGACCGGGCGACCACGACGGCCGTTGTCGAACAGCGCGTCGACGGCCTCCTGGAGCATCCGCTTCTCGTTGTTCACGATGATCTCGGGCGCGCCGAGGTCGAGCAGACGCTTGAGCCGGTTGTTGCGGTTGATGACCCGGCGGTAGAGGTCGTTGAGGTCGGAGGTGGCGAACCGGCCACCGTCGAGCTGCACCATCGGGCGCAGGTCCGGCGGGATGACCGGGATGCAGTCGAGCACCATGCCGCGAGGCGAGTTGGTCGTGTTGAGGAACGCCGACACGACCTTGAGCCGCTTGAGGGCGCGGGCCTTCTTCTGGCCCTTGCCGCTGCGGATGGTCTCGCGCAGGTTTTCGGCCTCGGCGTCGAGGTCGAAGCTGATCAGGCGGTCCTGGATCGCCTGAGCGCCCATGCCGCCCTTGAAGTAGCGGCCGAAGCGGTCGCGCATCTCGCGGTAGAGCAGCTCGTCGCCCTCAAGGTCCTGGACCTTGAGGTTCTTGAAGCGGCTCCACACCTCGTCGAGCCGGTCCAGCTCACGCTGGGCGCGGTCGCGCAGCTGACGCATCTCGCGCTCGGCGCCCTCGCGGACCTTGCGGCGCTGGTCGCCCTTGGCGCCGGCGGCCTCGAGCTCGCCGAGGTCGCCTTCGAGCTTCTTCTGCCTGGCCTCGACGTCGGCGTCGCGGCGCTGCTCGATGTGCTGCCGCTCGACGGAGATCTTCGCCTCCAGCGAGGGCAGGTCACGCTCACGCATCTCGGTGTCGACATGCGTGATCATGTAGGCCGCGAAGTAGATGACCTTCTCCAGGTCCTTCGGGGCCAGGTCGAGCAGGTAGCCGAGGCGCGAAGGGACGCCCTTGAAGTACCAGATGTGCGTGACCGGGGCGGCCAGCTCGATGTGGCCCATCCGCTCACGACGCACCTTGGCGCGAGTGACCTCGACGCCGCAGCGCTCACAGATGATGCCCTTGAACCGGACTCGCTTGTACTTACCGCAGTAGCACTCCCAGTCGCGGGTCGGGCCGAAGATCTTCTCGCAGAAGAGCCCGTCCTTTTCCGGCTTGAGGGTTCGGTAGTTGATGGTCTCGGGCTTCTTGACCTCGCCGTGCGACCACTGACGGATGTCGTCGGCGGTCGCAAGACCGATCCTGAGCTCGTCGAAGAAGTTGACGTCTAGCATTTTGTGCGATCTCCCCCTCAGACTTCTTCCACGCTGCTCGGCTCACGCCGGGACAGATCGATACCGAGCTCTTCCGCCGCGCGGA
>NZ_BAAAMU010000114.1:0-33416 GCF_039529435.1 Nonomuraea maheshkhaliensis | reverse complement strand
TCTCGAAGGCCGGGGTCTCGGAGACCGGAGTGCCGGGGGCCGGGGTGCCGGGGGCTGACGTCTCGGGGGTTGACGTCTCGAAGGCCGGGGTCTCGGAGACCGGAGTGCCGGGGGCCGGGGTGCCGGGGGCTGACGTCTCGGGGGCTGACGTCTCGAAGGCCGGGGTCTCGGAGACCGGAGTGCCGGGGGCCGGGGTGCCGGGGGCCGGGGTGCCGGGGGCTGGTCTGACGGGCCGTGACGGGACGGGCTCCAGGGTGACCCGCTTGGGAGTGACCGGCTCAGCGGTGCCGGGAGCCGGAGCACCGGGGACTGAGGGTGCGGAGGCCGAAGTCTCGGGGACCGGAGCGGCAGGGGCTGCTGTGCCAGGGGCGGCGGTCCCAGAGCCGGCGATCCCAGGGCTAACGGTCCCAGGGTCGACAGTCGCAGAGCTGGCGGCCCCCGGAGCGGCTGTCCCAGAGCTTGCGGTCTCAGGGGTGGCAGTCCCAGGAGAGACGGGCCCAGAGCCGGCGGCCCCAGAGGTGGCGGTCCCAGGAGTGGTGGTTCCGGAGGTGGCGGTGGCAGGGGGTGGGGTGAGGGTGGTGTCGAGGGCTTGGGTCAGTTCGGGTAGGTCGGTGAGGTCGGCGGTGTCGGCCAGGGCGAGGGCTTCGGTGAGGTCGCGGGGGTTGCCGTAGGCCGAGTGGCGGGCCAATAAGGCGCGGCACAGCTTGCGCTGGGCGGGTCCCTGGTCGCGGGACGCCTTGGTGGCCAGCTCGACGCCCTGGCGGGCGGCCAGCACGGCTTCGCGCAGGTCGTCGGCCTGGCGGAGGCCGTCCGTATGCGTGGCGCGCCAGCACAGCAGTTCGGAGACCAGCCCGTACGCCTCCGTCCTGAACGCCAGCCGCTCCCCCGCCCCCAGGGCCTCGCGCAGCGCGGCGAGGGCCTCGTCGGCGTTGGCCATGGTGAGGTCGAGCCTGAGGGCCTGGGCGAGCAGCAGCAGCGCCGTGGCCCTGGCCGGGTCGTTCTCGTCGTGGGCGGCCAGGGCGGCGCGGGCGGCGGCGATCGGCTCGGAGGGGTCGCCGCCGGTCACGACCGCCCGCCTGAGCAGCGCGTTCGCCAGATTGATGAGCAGCCGCGGCCGGTCGGGATGTCCACCCGCCCGAGAGCCGTCCCTCGGAGGGCCGCTCGACTGAGCACCGCCCGACTCGAAGCGGCCCGACGCAGAACCGCCCGGCCCAGAATCGGCCTGCCTGGAGACGCGCGGCCCAGAAGCCTCCGTCCCGGAACCCTCCGTCCCGGAACCGGCCGTCCCAGAACCGGCCGTCCCAGAACCGGCTGACCCGGAACAGGCTGACCCGGAACCAGTCGGCGCAAGACCGCGCGATGCAGAACCCTCCGCCCCGGAAGCACCCGGTCCGGAACCGCCCGGCCCAGAACGGCCCAGGCCCGCGCGGCCGGCGGTGGAGAGGTCGGTGGCTCGGCGGAGGACGGAGATGGCCGTGTCCAGGTCGGCGGGGTCGCCGGTGACGCCGTAGCGGTGCCAGCGCCGGTCGCCGAGGAGGCCGAGCCGGATCACCGGGTCCGTGCCGAGACCGCGCGCCGTCTCGTCCGGCGTCACGTGCAGGGCGTCCAGCATCTCCAGGCCCGCCTCCAGCGAGCTCTCGTTCCCCGTCACGACGAACCACTCGATCAGCCCGGCCGCGTACGGCGCCAGCACCCCCGGATGGGCCCACGGCTCGTGCCAGAAGTCCAGTGCGCACTGCCCGACCCTGATGAACGCCAGCAGATCCTCGTCCGCGTACGACGCCGCGGCCCGCGCCTGGGTGAGGTCGACGAGGGTCAGCAGCGCCCGTGACCGGTCCTGGCCGCCGGGAGGGGTCTCCACCGCCGCGAGGTACGCCCGGATCAGTTCCTCGTCGTCGGGCGCCGCCAGGCCCAGGGCGGCGGCGAGCTCGCCCGCGTACAGGGTGTCGCCATGCGCGCCGAGCGCCGCCCGCAGCAGCATGTGGACCGCGTCGGCGATGACGTGCCGCTCCCCGCCGCGCGTGTACTGGCGCACCAGGCCCGCTCCGAGCAGCCCGAGCGCGCCCGGCGCCCAGGCGGGGTCGGTGGCGCGCATGGACTCCTGGAGCAGGAACTGGCCGAGCCGGTCGGAGACCTCAGGCGCCGGGTCGGCCATGGCCCGGCGGACCAGGGCATGGATCAGCAGCCCCACGTGCCGGTACGCGGACGGGTCCACGTGCCGGAACACCTCTTCCACCAGCCCGGCCCACGTGTCGGCCGACTCGCCTGGCGGCCGGGAGCCGCGCAGCTTCTCCGGCAGCCGTCCGGGATCCAGCACGGCCACGGCGGCGAAGAAGGCGCCCGCCACGGCGGCGTCCTGCGTGGTGCGCTGGTCGAGCCGGTAGCGGGCCAGGTGCAGCATGCCGATCAGCCGCCAGGCGGCGGCGTCGGTCCTGTCGCCGGCGCACGCCCGCATCGCCTGCTCGGCTTCGGCCAGCGCCGCGGGATCCCAGATGAGATCGGGATCCGCGGCCTGCTCGAACCGCTCGATGCGGGCGGCCAGCGCCTCGGCCGGATCGGTCATTAGCACAGGCTCTCACCGGCGTGCGCCCCGCGTACAGAACCGTCCGGTCGAGTCCTGGGCACAGGATCGCTCGGTCGAGTCCCGCGCACAGGATCGCTCGGCCAGAGGGTGCCGGGTCAGGGGGTCAGTTCGAGGAAGCTCACCCCCGGCATGGGCAGGTCGAAGGTGATCGTGAGGGTGGGGCCGGTGACGGTGGCGGGCGGGGTCAGTTCGGCGAGCTCGTCGTACGCGCGCAATTCCTCCCACTGCGCCCCCTGCGGCCAGTCGCCCCCGCCCATCGCCTGCCAGGCCGCCTCCACGTTCGTGTGCTCGCCGTCGATGCGGTGGTGGGTGAGCGTGTACGAGCCCCGCAGCCCCTCCACGGTGAGCGTGATCGTACGGTCCAGCTCGGGGGCGCCGGACGCCTGGGTGTTGTTGAGGGTGCCGTTCCAGACGAGCACGCCCACCCGGCCGTCGTCGTGGCGGGCCGCCCACACCTCGACCCCGGCCACGTCGCCCTCGGCCTCGGCCGCCAGTTCGAGGCCGCCGAGCCGTTCGGCCAGGGCCAGGGCGTGGAAGCGGGGCTTGCGCAGGTTGCCGACGGTGAGCAGGCCGAAGCCGCCGTGGAAGAGCCTGGGCGGCCGGCCCACCTCCTCGAAGTGGTCGGAGGCCACCCAGTGCGACAGGGCGTCGATGCGGCCGGCCGCCGACTTCATGCCGTGCAGGACGAACGCCGCCCCGAACGCGCCGTCCCCGATCCCCTGGAAGTGGGTCGGCGTGGGCCCCCACTCGGTCCACCAGATGGGTACGTCGTGGCCGTGCCTGGCCAGCGTGGGCCGCCAGTCGAGCGGCGCGTTGCCGTACGTGTGCGTGGAGACGAAGTCGAGCGGCGCGCCCGACTCCGCGATGTGGACGAGCAGTTCCTCGACCCAGCCATTGGCGGCCGAGGAGGGGCCGCCGACGCGCAGGTCCGGGTGCACGTTCTTCACCGCGGCGGCGGTGACGTCGTAGAGCAGGAAGTACTCCTCGGGGGTGCCGGACCAGAAGACGGCCAGGTTCGGCTCGTTCCAGACCTCGAAGGCCCAGTGGTCGATCAGCTCGCGGATGCCGTAGCGGTCCGCGAGGTGCTCGACGAGGGCCCTGACCAGGTCGCCCCACGCCTCGAAGTCCTTGGGGGGCGAGATGACGGCCGCGTAGTCGAAGACCGTCTTCGACGGGTCGGCGGCCAGGTCGCGGGGCATGTAGCCGAGCTCCACGATCGGCCGCAGGCCGAGCGAGACGACCTTGTCGTAGACGGCGTCCACCCCGGAGAAGTCGTACGGCTCACCCTCCTTGTAGACGCCGAGATCGTCGCCGAGGATGGCGTGCGCCCTGACCGTGCGCACGCCGATCCGCTCGTGGACGAGGCGCAGCGCCGCCGCCAGTTCCTCGCCGATGGGGCGGCCACCGCTCTCGTCGGTGCTGAGCAGGTGGGACAGATGCTCAGATCCCACCATGTACGCCCACGGCCGGGGCAGCTCGCGCGTCACCCGCCGCGTGTCCACCCGCACGGAGACGGCGGCATCGGACACGGGCAGCGGGGCGACCTCGACGGGCGGGCAGAACGGCCCGGTCGCGTCCGCGCCGATGACGGCGGCCACCGTGTAGGCGGCCGCCCCGTGGCCGGTGTCCACGAACCGGCAGGACGGCACCGCGGGCACGTCCACCTCGGGCGGCACGGCGGGCACGCCGTCCCTGTGCACCAGGTAGCCGATCGCTTCGGGCACGGGATCCCAGGTGAGCGTCACGTGCCCGGCCCCCGGGACCGCGCGCAGGCCGGTCGGGGCCTCCAGCGCGGGCACGGGGACGGTCGTCTCGCCGGACGGCTGTCCGGCGCGTTCCTGCCAGTCGCGGTGCGCGGCCGTACTCATCGGCATGTGCCTCGATTCATCGGACGTCCCATTCCTCGATCGCCATGACCGGCCGGAGCCGGTGCTCCACGCCGGAGCCCGCGAAGTAGCGGTGCAGGTTGCCGTTCGCGAGCACGTTGCCCAGGGCGCCCATGACCATGCCCTGGTCGAGTGCCAGATACCACTTGGACACGGCCCCTGAGCGGACCGCGATCGCGTCGTAGAAGCCGCCGGGGCCGTAGGCGTCGAAGCCGGCTCGCAGCTTGGCCAGGTTGGCCAGGGCGGCGTTCCTGGCGTACGGGAGGGCCAGGAAGCTGGCGTGCGGCGTCACCACGCCGTTGCCGTAGCTCGCCGGCTCCGGCTGGGCGGGGCGGCAGCCCTCGTAGCCGTAGTCGACGCGGGTCTCCTCCTCGTCGGAGGTGTAGCCGGGCTCGTCCATGCCGAGCGGGTCGACGCCGTAGATGCGGTAGGTGCCGTGGGGGTCGTTGGACGGCGAGAAGCCCCAGTAGCCGTAGCGGGCCTCCTGCAGACCGTGCTCGATCTGGGCGCGGACGAAGACCGGGTGGTTGCGGCCCCAGCTCTTCGGCGCCCACTTGGCCTCGGGGACGACCAGGTCGGGCATGAGCGCCTCGAACATCGAACCGCCCCAGTTCGGGACGAACCGCATGCCGCGGTAGCCGTACGTGCCCTCCCAGACGTTCACGCCGAGGTACGTCTTCCACGACCCGGCCGGCTTCTGCTCCTGCCAGCCGAAGTCGCAGCCGTTGTCGGGGAAGGTGCGGTACGGGCCGAAGTAGCTCTCGCGGGGCAGCTGGCCGAGCGCGATGCCCACGTACTGGCCGATCCGGGTCTCGGCGGGGGCCCCGTAGTGGTGGCAGGTGGAGTAGACGGTCGTGCCGGTGCCGGCGTAGTCGCTCTCCACGTTGCACTCGATCGGCGGGTCGGGCCAGAAGCCGCCGCGCAGCAGTCCTGTGCCGGCGTCGGGGCGGGCGGCCGGGTCGTAGTAGGCGCGGAAGTTCATGGAGTTGACCAGCCGGTCGGCGCGGGCGGCGTGCCGGGGGACGGCGGTGCGGACCATCATGAGCGCGCCGGCCAGCCAGCCGTTGTCGACGCTGGAGGCGAAGGGGCGCACGACGTCGCCGGAGTCGGGCCAGGTGGTGATGACGGCGAGGGTGGCCGGGTCGTACCAGTTGTAGTACTGGCCGGTGGGGGTGTTGCGCTCCATCCGCTCCAGCGCGGTGAGCACCCGGCCCACTCTCGTGGTGGCGTCGGCGCCGCTGATCAGGCGCAGGTCGCGGGCGGTGAGCGTGCTCCACAGGTACGTGCCGATGTTGGTCGGCGAGGTGACCTTGGCGCGGGTCCTGAGGTCGCCGGTCACCTTGTCGGCGGGCAGGCCGGTGGCCGGCACCACCATGGCGTCCATCGACCGCCAGGTGTCCTTCGCGTAGCGGAGAAGGACCGCGTCGGTACCGCCGTGGACGGGTGGGGTGCTTATAGCATGCGCGGCCCCGGCCGGCCCGGATGACAGCACGGATAAGGACAGCACGAGCAGAGCGGACATGACCGTCTTACGCATGTGGTGCTCCTCTACTTGAGGCCGGTGGTGGCGATGCCCTGGATGAAGAAGCGCTGCAGGAAGACGAACAGGAACAGGATCGGCGCGATCACCACGACCGATCCGGCGACCAGGAGGTTGTAGTGGGTGCCCTCGTGGCCGTTGAGGATGTTGAGCGCGACCGGCAGGGTGTACATGTCCTCGCTCTGCGCGACGACGGCCGGCCACAGGAAGTTGTTCCACGCGCCGAGGAACGTGATCAGGCCGAGCGTGGCCAGCGGCGGCCCGCACAGCGGCAGGATGATCCGGAAGAAGATGCGGAACTCCCTGGCGCCGTCGACCCGGGCCGCGTCGATCAGCTCGTCGGGCAGGTCGGAGATGAACTGCCGCATCATGAACACGCCGAGCGGGGTCACCACGGTGGGCAGGATGATCCCGACGAACGTGTTGACCAGGCCCAGCTTCGCGATCAGCACGAACTGCGGCACCATCAGCACGATCGCCGGGATCGCGAGCTGCACCAGCACCAGCGCGAAGGCCACGTTCCTGCCCCGGAAGCGGAGCTTGGCGAAGGCGTAGCCGACCATGGAGCAGAACAGCAGGTTGGTGGCGACCAGCACGAGCGCGATGAACGTGCTGTTGACGAACGCGGTGCCGATGTCGACCCGGTCGAACAGCTCGGCGAAGTTGTCCAGCGTCCACGTCTGCGGCCAGAACGTCGGCGGGTCGCGCCTGATCTCCTGTTCCGGTTTGACCGAGCTGAGCGCCGTCCACAGGAAGGGGCCGGCGACCAGGGCCAGGCCGACGCCGAGTCCCAGGTAGACGACCGCCCGCTGGCGGCGGGTGCTTCCGTGCCTCATCGGCGCCTCCCGAGCCTCAGTTGCAGCACGGCCAGCGCCACGATCACGGTGAACAGCACCGTCGAGGCGGCGCCCGCGTAGCCGTAGTTGCCCACCCCGAACTGGTTGAAGATCACCAGTGAGGCCGACAGGGTGGAGTTGAGCGGCCCGCCCCTGGTCATGACCAGGGGCTCCTCCATGAACTGCATGAAGCCGACCGAGCTGTACACGGTGCAGAACAGCAGCACGGGGCGGAGCGAGGGCACGGTGACCGAGCGGAAGCGGGCCCAGCGGCCCGCGCCGTCGACCTCTGCTGCCTCGTACAGCTCTCTGGGGATGCTCTGCAGCGCGGCCAGCAGCACGATCATGTTGAAGCCGAAGCTGCGCCAGGCCGTCATCACGATGATCGAGGGCAGCGCGGTGCTCTCGTTCTGCAGCCAGTTGGGGCCCTGGACGCCCACCAGCTCCAGCAGCCGGTTGACCAGCCCCGCCTCGGGCTCCAGCAGGAACTTCCAGGCCACCGCGATGCCGATGATGCTGGTGATGTTGGGCAGGTAGTAGCCGAGGCGGAAGAACGCGGCGGGAAGGCGGGCGATGCCGGAGTTGAGCAGCACCGCCGCGGCCAGCCCGAGGCCGACGGCGAGCGGCAGCGTGGTGAGCACGAAGACGACGGTGTTGAGGGCCGCCCTGCGCATGGCGCCGTCGTTCATGAGCCGCAGGTAGTTCTCGACGCCGACGGGGTCGACGGCCAGCGGGTCGCTCACGTCGGTGCTGCGCATGTCGGTGAAGCTCATGCCGATGCCGACCAGCAGCGGCCCGAGGTAGAAGACCGCGAAGAGGACCACGAACGGCGTGATGAAGAGCCAGCCGATGCCCGACTGGCGTAACGCGCCCCTGATCCGGATCGGCGGCGGGGCCACCGGCGCCGGCTTCGTGCGGACGGTCACGGGCTCAGAGGCCGGTGCCGATGGTGGCGGCCTGGGACTGGATCGACTTGGCCGTCTGCTCGGGCGTCTGGGTGCCGCGGGCCAGCTTCTCCAGCTCGCTCTCCAGCACCCTGGCCACCTGCTCCCAGGTCGGGAACGGCGGCGGCGTCCTGGCGTCCTTGAGCTGCTCGCCGAAGACCGCGAGCTGCCTGTCGGTCTTGAGCGCGGGCTCCTGCCAGGCGGCCTGGACGGCGGGCAGCGCCTTGACCGTCGTGTACCACTTCGCCTGCACCTGCGGCTCGCTCAGCCACTTGATGAACGTCCAGGCCGCGTCGCGGTTCTTCGCCTTCTTGAACACCGCCATGTCGGAGCCGCCGACGAAGCTCGTCGCCGACACCGGGCCCTTGGGGTAGGGGGCGACGTCGAACTTGCCGTCGAACCCGGCGCCGCCATCGTTGTTCAGCACGCCGATCATCCACGGGCCGGAGAAGAAGCCGCCGATCTCGCCCTTGATGAAGCTCTGCGGGAAGGCGCCCTCGGCCGTGTTGTTCGGGGCCAGCTTCTGCTCGAACATCGAGGCGTACTGCTTGAGCGCGGTCACGGTCTCGGGCGTGTCGAAGGTGTAGGCGCCGTCCTTGACGATCTCGCCGCCGGCCTGCCAGATCAGCGGCAGCACCTCCTGCCAGGCGGCGCCCTGGGTGTAGCTCTGCTGGAAGCCGTCCTTCGCGCCGCCCTTCTCCTTGAGCGCCCTGGCGAACGCGGTGAACTCCTCCCACGTCGCCGGCGGCTTCACGCCCGCCTTCTCGGCCTGGTCGGTGCGGTAGTACAGGACGCGGGTCTCGACGTACCAGGGCACGCCGTACGCGGTGCCGTTGACGTCCACGGTCTGCCAGGCGCCCGGGAAGAAGGCGGCCTTGTCGACCAGGTTGGCGGGGGTGGGTTCGAGCGCGCCGGTCTTGGCCAGCTCGCCCGACCAGGTCGATCCGATCATGCTCACGTCCGGGGTGGCGCCGCCGGCGATGGCCGCGGTGATCTTGTCGTGCGCCACGTCCCAGCCGATGGCCGTCACGTTGACCTTCACGCCGGGGTTGGCGCTCTCGAAGTCCTTGACGAAGGCGCCGAGCGCCTTGCCCTCCTCGCCCATCGCCCAGACGGTGACCTCCCCGGAGACCTTGCCGGTCGTGACGTCCTGCGCCTGCTCGGGCGCCTGCTGCTGACTGCGGCCGCAGCCGGCCGCCACGAGCGCGAGAGCCAGCGCGCCCACGGCGGCGCGCCGGGTGGTGGTGTTCACGTTCGTACCTCCTGGGGGTGGTGACCGCAGCTGGAGCGGATGACCAGCTCGGTGGTCAGGATGAGGTGCTTCGGGACGTCGCGGGTCCCGGTGATCAGTTCGTCGAGGGCGCGGGCGGCGCGGGCGCCGAGCTCGCGCATCGGCTGTCGTACGGTGGTCAGCGCCGGGCGCGCGTGCCGGGCGGCCATGATGTCGTCCCAGCCGGTGACGGCCACGTCGCCGGGCACCTCCAGGCCGAGCTCCTCGGCGGCGAGCAGCGCCCCCAGCGCCACCTCGTCGTCGGAGCAGATGATGGCCCGCGGCCGGTTCCTGCCCTTGAGCAGGGTCCTTGCGGCCTCGAAGCCGCGGTCCACGGTGTACTGGCCGGTGTCCACGGCCTCGATCGCGCCGCCGAGCGTGTGCCTGACCCCCTGCCAGCGCTCGTCCACGTCGTCCCTGCTGGTCAGCGGGGCGCCAAGAAAGGCGAAGCGCTCGTAGCCGTGGCCCGTCAGATGGGCCGCCAGCGCCCGCGCGGAGGCGATGTTCTCGCTGCGCAGCGTGTCGGCGCCGGTGAGCGGGTCGCGCGAGATGAACACGAGCCGCACGCCCAGCCGGACCAGCTCGGCGACCAGCGGCTCCGGCACGGCGTGGCCGAAGATCAGCATGCCGTCGACCCGCCCCGCGAGGTCCTTGACCAGCTCGCCGACGTTCGAGCGGCCCTTGGTGGACAGGATGACCACCGAGCGCCCCAGCTCGGAGGCGACCTCCTCGTAGCCGAGCAGGACCTCCGTGTAGTACGGGCCGGCCAGGTCGGGGAAGACGATGCCGTTGGCGGCGTGGCGGCCCTCGGCGAGGCTGACGCCCAGGCGGCTGGGCGTGTAGTTCAGCTCCTCGACGGCCTTGAGCACCTTCTCCCGCGTCTTCGCGGCCACCGGGCCGGTGCCGCGCAGTGTCCTGGACACGGTCGCGATCGACACGCCCGCCCGCTTGGCGACTTCGTAGATGGTCACGTCCATGCGGCTTTTCCTTTCATGTAAGCGCTTTCATGATCGCGGCTGTAAGCGCTTACACAAATGCAGTGTGCCAGCCGCGTTAACTTCCCGTACAGACCCCGGCGCGTAACGGTGAGGTCACGCCGCCCTGGGGTAGAGGGGGATCATGCTCTACGGCAAGGAACACGTCCGGCGCTACCAGGAAACCGACGGCGCCGAGGGCCACGACTGGAACAACACCACCGTGCTGCTCCTGACCACCAAGGGACGGAAGTCGGGCCGGCCTTACACGACGCCGCTCATCTACCAGAAGTACGGCGACGACCACGTGGTCGTGGCGTCCAAGGGCGGCGATCCCGACCATCCGCAGTGGTTCAAGAACCTGCAAGCGGAGCCGGAGGTCGAGGTCCAGGTGAAGGGCGACAAGTTCAGGGCCCGCGCCCGCACCGCCACCCCGGAGGAGAGGCCGGAGATGTGGCGGGTCATGGCCGCCACCTGGCCCGACTACGACGAGTACCAGAAGAAGACCGACCGGGAGATCCCGATCGTGGTCCTCGAACGCGTCCGCTGACCACCACCGTCATCGGCCATCCGCCCCGCCGGCCCGTGCCGGCGGGGCGGGCTTGTGTTCGTGGCCTGGGCTCAGCCCGTCAGGGACGTGTAGAGCTTCAACGTACGGTGGGCGATGCGCTCCCACGAGAAGTGTTCGATGGCGCGCTCACGGCCCGCCACCCCCAGGGCGCGCGCCCGCGCCGGATCGCGCAGCAGGGCGTTGACCCGCTCGGCCAGGTCGGCGGCGAAGCGCTCGGGGTCGTGCGGGGTGCCGTCGGCGGCCTGGGAGATCGGCACCAGCAGCCCGGTCTCCCCGTCGGCCACCACCTCGGGGATGCCGCCGGTCGCCGTGGCCACCACCGCCGTCTCGCAGGCCATCGCCTCCAGGTTGACGATGCCCATCGGCTCGTAGACCGACGGGCACACGAACACGGTGGCGTGCGTCAGCAGCTGGATCACCTCGGGCTTGGGCAGCATCTCCTGGATCCAGAGCACACCGTCACGGTCGAGGCCGCGCACCAGCTCGGTCACCTCGGCGGCGATCTCCGGGGTGTCGGGCGCGCCCGCGCAGAGCACGAGCTGCGCGTCCGGGTCGAAGGAGCGCGCCGCGTGCAGGAGGTGGACCAGGCCCTTCTGGCGGGTGATCCGGCCGACGAAGACGACATAGGGCCTCGCGGGATCGACCCCATGCTTGGCCAGGACGTCGGTGGCGCGGTCGGGGGCGTACTGGGCCGTGTCGATGCCGTTGTGGATCACGCTGACCCGTTCGGGCGGGATCTCCGGGTAGGCGCCGAGCACGTCGCGCCGCATGCCCTCCGACACCGCGATCACCGCGTCGGCGGCGGCCAGGGCGGTGCGCTCGGCCCATGACGAGATCGTGTAGCCGCCGCCGAGTTGCTCGGCCTTCCACGGCCGCAGCGGTTCGAGACTGTGCGTGGTGATCACATGGGGTACGCCGTGGAGCATCTTCGCGACATGCCCGGCGAAGTTGGCGTACCACGTGTGGGAGTGGACGACGTCGGCGCCGACGCAGGCGGCGGCCATCTCCAGGTCCACGCCGAGCACCTGGAGCGCGGCGTTGGCGCCCTCCAGCCCGGCCGGCACCCGGTAGGCCGATACGCCCGCCTCGGCGCGCGCGGCCCCGAAGCAGCGCACGTGTACGTCGGCCAGCTTCCGCAGCTCCCTGGCCAGATACTCCATGTGCACCCCGGCCCCGCCGTACACCTCGGGCGGGTACTCCCGGCTGAGCAGATCAACGCGCATGAGAAGACCTTAAAGGGGGCGCGGGCAACGGGAACACATCGACAAGCCCAAGGTCGGGCACTTGGGTTCGTACATCGGTGACCAAATCGGGACACGCAGGAAGTTCACCGTGCGGGCTTTCGTCGATAGATCGGCCATTTGAGGGTAGCGTCCTGGACATGAGGTCCCGGAGGGTGCTTGCGGTCGTGCTGGCAGGTGGAGAGGGCAAGAGGCTGATGCCGCTGACGGCGGATCGGGCGAAACCGGCGGTGCCGTTCGGGGGGATGTATCGGCTCATCGATTTCGTGCTGTCCAATCTCGCCAACGGCGGATTCCTGAAGATCGTCGTACTGACGCAGTACAAGAACCACAGCCTCGACCGGCATGTCTCGCGGACCTGGCGGCTGTCGGCGATGCTGGGCAACTACGTCACCCCGGTGCCGGCGCAGCAGCGGCTCGGGCCGCGCTGGTTCTCCGGCTCGGCGGACGCGCTCTTCCAGAATTTGAACCTGATCTACGATGAGATGCCCGAGCACGTGATCGTGTTCGGCGCCGACCACATCTACCGGATGGATCCGCGGCAGATGGTCGAGCAGCACGAAGACTCCGGCGCGGACGTGACGGTGGCGGCGATCAGGCAGCCACTGTCGCTGGCCGACCAGTTCGGCGTGATCGAGACCGATCCCGAGGGCCGCCGGATCGTCGCGTTCAGGGAGAAGCCGAAGGACGCGGTGGGGCTGGCCGACTCCCCCGACGAGGTGTACGCCTCGATGGGCAACTACGTGTTCAAGACGCAGTCGATGATCGACGCGCTGCGCGAGGACGCGCTCGACCCGACCAGCAAGCACGACCTGGGCGGCAATATCATCCCGATGCTGGTCAAGTCGGGCGGCGCCGACGTCTACGACTTCGCCAACAACATCGTCCCCGGCTCCAGCGAGCGCGACCGCGGCTACTGGCGCGACGTCGGCACCCTCGACGCCTACTACGAGGCCCACATGGACCTCATCTCGGCGCATCCGGTGTTCAACCTCTACAACGACAAGTGGCCGATCTTCACCGGCCATGATCCGCTGCCGCCCGCCAAGTTCGTGCACAACGACGGCGACCGGGTGGGGCGGGCGATCGACTCGCTGGTCTCCCCCGGCGTGATCGTCTCCGGCGGCACGGCGATCAGGTCGATCCTGTCGCCCAAGGTCGTGCTCCACTCGCACTCGCTGGTGGAGGACTCCGTGCTGATGGAGAACGTCAAGGTCGGGCGGGGCGCGATCGTGCGCAAGGCGATCATCGACAAGAACGTGGTGATCCCCGACGGCGCCCGGATCGGCTTCGACCTCGACTACGATCGCACGCGCTTCGCGTTGACCAGGGGCGGGGTCGTGGTGATCGGCAAGAACGAGATCGTCGACCGCTGAGCACCGGGGCCGCGGCTCGGGTACGGTTCGCGCCCGGGTCCGGATCCGGCAGGCGGCCCGCCGCGTCCCCATGCCAGGGATGCCACATCGTCACGCAGAGTGACGCCTTGGTGGTGCCGATGGCAGCGCGGTGGTGGCGTGGCGGCCAAGGGAGACGCGCATCCCGCGAGCCTCGGCAGCCGTGCGCGGAGGCCGGGGCCGGTCCGCATGGCGGCGAGATCGCCGGATCGCGGGGGCACGGGGGAGACCACGGGGCCGCGGGGAGCGGGGAACAGGGAGAGACCACGGGGTCCCGGTGCGACGGGGAGCCAAGGGCCGAAAGCTGGGAGCGACCATGAGGTCCCGGGTCACATGGCAGTGTCCCGGGACCGAACCGGAATGACCTTCACGACCGGCTCTGACCGGCTGCGGGTCCGGCCTTAGAAGCGGGCATACCAGCCGGGCCAGCTGTAGCCCGCCCAGCCGCGCGGGGCCCAGACACCGCGCAGGTCCCAGCCGTGGTCGTGGTCACGGTGCCAGCCGCCGTTCCAGCGGCCGTCCCAGCCGCCGTCCCAGTGGCCACGGTCCCAGTTGTCCCGGTTCCAGTGGCCGTGGTGGTGCCAGTCGCCCTTGTTCCACTGGTCACGGTTCCAGGAACCGTTGTCCCAGTTGCCCTCGGCCTCTTCGCCGTAGCCGACGTCGTCGTGCTTGAAGTCCTCGAACTTGACGTCCTCGTGCGCTTCCTCGTGCTTGACGCTCTCCTGCGCCTCCTCGGTCTCCGCGTCCTCGTACGCCATGTCCTCGTACTGCGTGACCTCGGGCTTCATGGCCTCGTGCTCGACGGCCTCGTGCTTGACCTCGTCCTTGACCTCGTGCTTGACCTCGTCCTGCTTGCTGCTGCTGCAGGCCGAGGCGTCGCGGCGGCCCGCGTAGACGCCCCATGCGTCGATGCGGAGCGAGTGACGCACGTCCGACACGCTCAGGTCGCAGACGACCGGGTTGGCGCCGGCCGGAGTGGCCATGCCGATGAGCGCGGCGGCCGTGACGAAGGCGCCACCTGCCGCTATGAACTTACCTTTCATGATCTCCCCCTGTAGTCACCTTGTGACAACAGTTCCTCACTCTACGTAGTCAATCCTGTTAGGTCGCGTAACGCCACGCGTGGACAACTCGTCACGTTGACCACCTATCTGAACCGATCCCGGACGTGCCCGAGAGGGCCACAACACCGGGCAATTGGGTCTTGTGATGACCGCCCTTCGGGATCACCCTGAACGGCAGGAGGCACTGACATGTCGCACCCACTCGGAGTCAGCCGTCCCGATCTCGAAGTCACCGATCTGCCGACCCCGGAAGAGGTCTTCAAAGTCCCCCGGCTCGGCATCAAGGAACTGTTCAAGTACGCCGTCGGCCCCAGCCTGATCGCCCTGGGCATATCGATCGGCAGCGGCGAGTGGCTGCTGGGCCCCCTCAGCGTGGGGCAGTACGGATTCGTCGGCGTCGGCTGGATCATCGTGGTCTCGGCCCTGCTGCAGACGTTCTACAACGTCGAGTGCTCGCGCTACGTCCTCGCGACCGGCGAGACGCCGGTCGTCGGCTGGGGACGGGTGCCGCCGGGCTGGCCCCTGTGGGTGCCCCTGTCGGTGCTCATCGTGATCTTCGCCTTCATCGCGGGCGGGTGGGCCGCGTCGGCGGGTCAGGGCGTGTACGCGCTGATCCACGGTGTCCCCCCGGGAGCGGACGACGTCGAGCCGCGGCTGTACGCCATCGGCCTGCTCGTGCTGGTGTTCCTCATCACCGCCGCCGCCCGCCGCATCAGCCGCGCCCTGGAGCTGGCCAACTGGGTCATGGTCGGCACCATCCTGATCGCCCTGCTGGCGGTGGACCTGCTCGTGGTGCCGTTCAGCCAGTGGTGGGAGGGCATCCGCGGCTTCCTCACCCCGGCCGCCCCGCCCGCCGGGATCACCGCCACCCAGCTCGGCGGCCTGGCCGGCTTCACCGCGCTGGCCTCGGGCCTCAACTGGTACGTCATGGGCCACTACCGTGACAAGGGCTACGGCATGGGCTACCGGGTCGGCTACATCTCCGGCCTGCGCGGCGAACGCCGGGCGATCCTGGCCAGCGGCGTCACCTTCCCCGACGACGAACGCAACCGGAGCCTGTGGCGGCGCTGGTACCGGCTGCTCATGGTGGACATGTGGGGCGTGTTCTTCGTCGGTGCCATCCTCGGCATGCTGCTGCCCACCCTGCTCATGTCGCAGGCGGTCGCGATGTCGGGCGAGAAGCCGACGCGGGCGAACGTGCCCACGTTCGTGGCCACCGCGCTGGGCGACCAGTACGGGCAGGTCGTCTTCTACATCTCGCTGCTGGTGGGCGTGCTGATCCTGTTCTCCACCCAGCTCGGCATCTTCGAGGCGATGGTGCGGGTGACCACCGACGCGGCCAACGCGACCAGCCCGCGCCTGCGCCGGCTGATCGAGGGCGACCCGCGGCGCTTCTACTACCCGTTCATGCTCCTGCTGCTGGTGATCATCTCGATCATCATCTTCCAGTCGCTGCCGGTGGGGCTCGTGGAGTGGTCGGCGAACATGTCGAACCTCGGCGCGCTGGTGTATCCGTTCCTGCTGATGTACCTCAACAGCAAGCTGCCGCGCCCGGCCCGCCCGAGGCCCTGGCACTACGTCATCCTCGTGCTCAACTTCCTGTTCTTCGGGTTCTTCTTCGTCAACTTCATCGCCGACTTCGTCGGGGATCCGCTGGTGACGTTCTGACCGGAGCCCGGCCGGGGACCCTTTCAGGTTCGTCGAAGTGATCCGAATGGCTGTTCGGTCGCCGTTAGCGTGACCGGCGTACTGAACAGCACTTCGGAGGGACAACGACCATGGCCTCGTCTTCGGGCCGCATGACCCGCGCCACCGTCCTCGGGCTGGCGGTGGCGCTGGGCGCCACCCTGCCCCTCGGCGCCACCACCACAGCCTCCGCCGCGACGATCACCCAGACGTCCGCCGAGACGACCGCCCAGACGACCGCTGTCGCCGCGCAGCGGGTGAGGCTGTACGAGCTGGTGACGAAGGACGGCGGGTTCTTCTACACCGCGAGCGAGTCGGAGAAGCGCGACGCCGTCGCCAAGCACGGTTGGTCCACGACGCGGACGCCGCTGTACTACCTCTCGCCCGCCCCGTTCGCGGGCGGCAAGCCGCTCTACCGGCTGCGCTGGGCGAAGAAGGCCAGCTACATCGTCACCGGGTCGGTGTCGGAGCGGGAGCGCCTGGTGACCTCGGGCGCCTTCCGCTACGAGGGCGTCCTGGGGTACGCCCCCGGCTCGGCGGGCGCCGGCGGGGACGTGAAGGTGTTCCGGCTGTCGAACGACAACAAGTGGCGCCTCGCGATCGAGTCGCACACCCGCAAGATCTTGGCGGACGAGCCGGGCTGGAAGCTCGACGGCCCGCTGCTGTACCAGTTCGGCGAGGGCTGATCGGCACACCGTCTCGGCGTGCGCTGAGCACAGGACACTGAGGGGGCGCGCCGGGACGGCGCGCCCTTCTCGCGTGTCAGGCGCGGTGGAACAGCTCCAGCAGCTCCTCGGCGCGGCGGGTGCGCCCCACCCACACCTCCCGGCCGCGCCGCTCCCTGGTGATCAGCCGCGCGGCCCGCAGCCGGTCACAGTGGTAGGTGATGCTGCTGGGCGCGACCTGGAGGTCGACCGCCAGCATGCTCATCGTCATGGGCCGGGCGATCTTGCACAGCA
Source organism: Nonomuraea maheshkhaliensis (assembly GCF_039529435.1). Taxonomy (NCBI): domain Bacteria; kingdom Bacillati; phylum Actinomycetota; class Actinomycetes; order Streptosporangiales; family Streptosporangiaceae; genus Nonomuraea; species Nonomuraea maheshkhaliensis. The sequence continues at coordinate 16,467 of NZ_BAAAMU010000114.1, read as the reverse complement.
GATCCGCGCGTACCGGGCCCATGAGCGCCGACAGCTCGTCGCGCGACGGGGCCGCGGGCCGGCGCCACAGGGACTCCGCGCCGGGCACCGGGTACGCGATCCACACGGCCTCCTCGTGATCCAGGCTGACGATCACGGCGTCCTTGCCGGCCAGCATCGGCACCAGGACGATCTTCCTGTTGCCGAGGTCGAACCGGCTGGACTCGACGTCGGAGATGAGCAGGCCGCGCTCGCCGTACGCGATGCGGTGGTTGAGCGAGCCCAGCAGCGGTTCGACACCACCGCGGACGGCGGCCAGCCCCACCCGGTTGACCTCCCTGTCGAGGAGGGGGCGGGCGCGCCGCCAGAGGGGTTCGACGGTGTTCCAGACCTCGGACAGGGCGCCGGCGTAACCGTGCAGCCAGGCCGCCGGCTGTTCGGCGGCGAAGCGCCAGTGCACGGGCAGCGGTCCGCCGTGGAACGCCTGCTCCAGGTCGGCGATCAGACGCTCGGGCGGCAGCTCGCGCAGGGCGCTGGCCTGCACGGGGACGTCTCCGGCCGCGGGAGTGCTGGGGACGATGCAGTCGGGGACGACGGAGTAGCCGGGGGCGGCGAGCGAGCGCACCGCCTGGTGGCCTGGCCGGCCGACGCGGGACCTGAGGGCCTGGCGCCAGAGGTCCGGCAGGCCGCGGTGGCGGCCCGCGAGGGCGTCGCTGATCATGGCCACGGCCGTGAGGTGCGGGGAGATCGAGATGGAGAGCTGAGGAGTGGCGGTCATGCGCAGCTCACTCCATACGGTCATGCTGGTTACGTCGGCTCCTCGGGGGTTGACTCGATCGGGCAGTGAGTCAACCTATTCTGGACACTTTCTCCGGACTTACAACCCGATTGCAGGCCGGCGCGTGGCCGGGCGCGGCCCGCCGCGCGACCGCTTCGGGGGCTATGAGGCAGAGGGCCCCGTCTTGCACGAAATAGGGCCCTATATGGTCGTATACGTGCTTCGCAGGATCATGAGGCGGGAACGGCTGCCCGATGTCTGAGCCGTGGCAGCGGCGGCGGGCGCTGGGTGTGCTGCTGGCGCACGCGGTGACCACGCAGGTGGTCACGTTCGTGCTGCGGCCGACGATGTCGTACCGGGCGATCGAGCTGGACGTGCCGCCCGCGTGGCTCGGCGTGCTCGGCGCGAGCTTCGCCATCGCCCCGCTGCTGCTGGCCCTGCCCGCAGGGCACGCGGCCGACCGGTACGGCGAGCGGCGCATGGCGGTGGCAGGGGCGCTGACGCTGGTGGCCGCCGGGGTCGCGTTCCTGACGCTCGGCCACACCGTCGCCGGGCTGGTCGCAGCCGGGATCCTGCTCGGGACCGGCCACCTCGGCTGCGTCATCGCCCAGCAGGCGCTGGTGGCCAACACCACCGGGCGCGGCGGCCACGACGCGGCGTTCGGCCGCTACACGTTCGCCGCCTCGCTGGGCCAGGCGGCCGGGCCGGTGCTGATCTCCGTGTTCGGCGGCGAGCGGGCCATCCCCGACACCGGCGCCATCTTCCTGTGGTCCTGCGGCCTGGCCGTGCTGCTCGTCGTGCTGTCGGCACTGCTGGCCCGCAGCCCGCGCCCCGAGGCGGGGGAACGGGACGACAGCGGCGGCGTGCGCGCCCTGCTGCGCCGCCCCGGGCTCGCGTACGCGCTGATCACAAGCTGCGTGGTGCTGGCCGCCGTGGACATCACGCTCGTCTACCTGCCGGCCATGGGCACCGAGCACGGGCTCGCCGCCGGCACGGTCGGCCTGCTGCTGACCGTGCGCGGCCTGGCCTCCATGGCCTCGCGGTTCTTCCTCGGCCGCCTGTCCCAGGCGGTCGGGCGGCGCCGGCTCCTGGTCACCAGCACGGTCGCGGCGGCGGTGGCCATGCTCCTCACTCCCCTGCCGATGCCGCTGTGGCTGCTGCTCAGCGTCCTGCTCGTGCTGGGCTTCGGGCTCGGCGTGGGGCAGCCGCTGACCATGTCGTGGCTGGCCGAGTCGGCGCCGCCCGGCCTGCGCGGGCGGGCGATGTCGCTGCGGCTGGTCGGCAACCGCACCGGGCAGATCCTGCTGCCGGGCGCGGCGGGGCTGGTCGCGGCCGGGCTGGGGGCCGGGGGCGTCCTCATGGTCACGGCGCTCGGCCTCGGCTGGGCCGGCGTGGCCGCCAGGCGGCTGCCCGCGGACGGCACGAAACTCTGAGGGCCCCGTCGTTCGTTGACCCGGTGACGGGAGATCGCCTGGCCTTCTAGGAGGCGCAGCATGGAAATCACCGGAATCATCTCCGGCCTCATCATCGGCATCGTGATCGGCGTCCTGGGGCGGCTCGTCGTTCCCGGCCGCCAGCGCATCCCCATCTGGCTCACCATCCTGATCGGTGTGGTCTCGCCCCTGGACGGCACCGCCATCGCCGCCGGGCTCGGCGTGGCCGACACGGGGGGCGTCGACTGGATCGAGCTGGCCATCCAGATCGCGCTGGCCGCGCTGGGGGTCTCGCTGACGGCGGGAATGTACATCAAACGCCGCAAGTGACCCGGTCACGGGCGGCGGCCACCCGGCGGGACGGCCGCCGCCCGTGATCGGTGATGCGGAGTCAGGGGTGCGTGGCGGGCGGGTCAGGTGACGCGGACGTCGCCGGGCACCCTTCCGTCGCCGGGCACCCCGGCGTCACCAGTCGCCGCCCTCCTCGTCCCCCTCGAAGAACTCCTCCACGACCTCTTCGACGACCTCACCGGCCACGAGCCCGCCGACCACTCCGGCGGCGCCGGCGGCGGCCACCATGCCGAGGCCGGGGCCGCCGTGGGGCCCGTGGTGCCCGTGGTGCCCGCCGTGGTGCCCGTGGTCGTCATCGTGCTCATGATGCCCGTGATGGCCGTCGTACGAGGGGCCGGGATGGCCGTACCGGGAGAGGCCGTCGAGCCAGCGGCCGAGCTCGCCGGCCCAGTCCGTGTGCAGGGCGTCCTCGTGGCTGACGTGGAAGCGGCCGATGGCGTCGCTGGAGGAGTAGCGGCCGCTGCGCTTGTCGGCCTCCAGGACCACCTCCAGCCCGGCCGGATCGGCCACGAAGGTCACCTCGACCTCGCCGACCACGCCCGCGTACCGGCCGGACGGGTAGAACTCGATCTCCTGGTAGAACGGCAGCTCCTGGCGCACGCCGTACAGCCGCCCGGCCTCCAGGTCGGCCGACTTGAACGCGAAGCCGAGCCCCAGGAACGCCTCCAGGATGCGCAGCTGCGACGGCAGGGGCTCGACGGCCACCATGTCGAGGTCGCCCTTGTCGACGGCCTTGGCGATGGCCAGCTCGGTGCGCACGCCCACCGCCATGCCGGTCAGCGGCTGCCCGCCGATCTCGCTGATCGGGGCCTCCCACGGGACCGGCAGCCGGAAGTCGATCACGCGGTCCTCGCCCTTGCGCAGCGTGAAGGGGCCGGAGACCTGGGCGCGGGAGAACTCGCCGAGCCCGGCCGCCTCACCGTCACCGTGCTCGATCTCGACCCTGGCCACCAGGCCGAGGGTGACGTGCTCGATCTCGGCGTCGAAGTCACCGCCCTTGAGCCGTACCTCTCCCTCCAGCGTGCCGCCCGGCTGGGTCCGCGGCGTGGACAGCACGGTGTCCACCGAGGGCGCGCCGACGCCGAACGCGCCCAGCATCCTTTTGAAGACCACGGGTCTGTACTCCCTGTCGAAGATCGTTTGCCTGCCGTCGCGTCAACGATCGGCACGGGGCCGGAGTTCCGCCCCCGTGCCGACAGGTCAGCGGCCGCTCCACTTGATCTCGTACGCCTTGAGCGCGAAGTCCTTGCCGTCCACGGTCGTGCTGACCGCCTTGTCCGTCGTGTTGACCAGCAGCAGCTGCTCCGGCTGGGCCAGCACCCTGACCGCGGGGTCGGAGGATTCCACGGACTCGAGCCGCGCCCCGGCGGGGAACCACTTGGCGAAGCCGGTCACGAGCCGGCCGGTCGGCGTCAGGGCCCCGCTGCGCGGCTCCCACATGCAGCCCTGGCACGGGCCCTGCTTGGCCTGCGGGTTCCAGTAGAGCGCGGTGGCGGCGCCGCTGCGGGCGAACTCCATCATGGACGCCGCCTGGACGGCCAGGCGCTTGGGCTCGTCCCACTTGGTGCCGTCCTCGGGCACGAAGTACCACTCCGACCACCAGACCGGCAGGTCGTCGGTCTTCTCGCGCAGCCACTCGGTGACCGCGCTGAACTTGCTCAGCGCCCCGAACTCGTCGGGCAGCAGCTCGTGCGCGTCGGTGACCGAGGCGCCGTCGACCACGATGAAGTCGGCGCCCTTCTTGTTCTCGTACCAGTAGTTGAACGCGTCGAGGACGTTCTGGTTGACCACGCCCCAGTCGCCGCGCAGCTCCGAGTCGCCGCCGCTGTTGCTGTCGAAGCCGAGGTACGGCCCGCCGACCAGCGCGTCGGGACGGGCGGCCTTCACCGCGTCGTAGACCTTGTTGTACAGCTGGGTGTAGCCCTTGTAGTCCGCGGGCTTGGCGTGGTCCTTCCAGAAGCCCTTGAACTCGTTCCACACCATGAAGTACTTGACGTCCTTGTACCGGGTGGCCACCGCGGCCGAGAGCTTGGCGAAGTCGTCGAAGTGCTCGGGGTAGGGGGCGTCCTCCAGGTGCTCGCCCCAGGCCGACTCCTCCGTGGGGCCTTCAGGGCCGCCCTTCATCCAGTCGGGCGCGCAGCAGAGCGTGATGACCGGGGTGGCCCGCGACTGCCGCATGACGTTCATCCGGCTGTCGAGGTCTTCCCAGTAGTACTGACCGGGGTACGGCTCGGGGTTGAGCGCGCCGAAGCCCATGATGTGCTGGTTCTGCAGCATCGGCGTACCGGCGAGGGCGCCGGCGACGGCCTGCTCGAACTCGCGGGTGACGTTGTTGGCGCTGACGCCGGTGTGGGTGAAGCCCCAGCGGGGCCAGCCCTCGTCCACCGACGGTGGCTTGGCCGCGGGGCTCGCGCTCCGCGTCTCGGGCGCGGCGCTGCTCTCCGTCGCCGGCGGCGGGGCCCCCTGCTCCGCCTGACCCGTCGCGCCGCAGCTCGCCATGACGACGGCCAGGGCGCTCGCCCCGGCCGCGTAGGTGGTGGCCCTGCCAAGCCGCCGCCACCACGATCCCCCGGTAGTCCTTGCCACCCGATTCTCACCTGATCCCAACGCTGAACATGCCGCTCGTAGCGTTCCATGGCGGAACCAACAGGGGCACATAGGGGACAAAGACTCACAGCTAATCGTTATGTGCGGGCGGTTGCGGATCAGCGGAACAGAGCGTCCGGCACGGCGTCGGCGAGTGCCTGGTAGCCGGCGGGGTTCAGGTGCAGGTGGTCGCCCCCGTCGTACGCCGCGGCGAGGCGTTCCGGCCGGCCCGGGTCGCGGACCGCGCGGTCGAAGTCGATCACCGCGTCGAAGCGTCCTGAGGTGCGGATCCACGCGTTGACCGTCCGGCGGGCCGCCTCCCGGTGGCCGAAGGGGTCGTCGTAGGGATCGTGCCCGCCGAAGGGCGTGAGCGTGGCCCCGAAGACCAGCAGGCCGCGCGCGTGGGCGCGGACGACGATCTGCTCGAACGCGGCGATCAGGTCGGCGGCCGTCCCGGCCTGGGCGGCGGGGGTGGGCTCGGCGGTGCCGAGGTCGTTGACGCCCTCGAAGACCACCAGCCATCGGGCCCCGCTCTGGGCGAGCACGTCCCGGTCGAGGCGGGCCAGGGCGCTGGGGCCGAGGCCGTCGTCGAGCACGCGGTTGCCGCCCGCCGCCTGGTTCGCCACCGCCACGCCGGGCCCGAGGCGGGCGGCGAGCCGGTCGGGCCAGCGGTCGTCGCCGTTGGTGGTGGCGCCCCTGCCGTCGGTCAGCGAGTCGCCGAGCAGGACGACCGTGGCCGTGCCGGGGTCGGCCCAGGTCTCGACGCCGCTGATCAGGTACCAGTGGTCGACGGCGGTGGCGGCGGGCAGGCGGGCGGCGTCCACGTGGTCGCCGGTGGCCAGGTGGGAGGTGGTTCGCGACCCGGGATGGGAGGTCAGGGCCGAGGAGCGCTGGCCCTCGGCCAGGTGGAGGGTGACGGTGAGGACCGAGCCGGGCGCCAGGTCGTCACCCACGGGGTCGGACACGACGTGGGCGCCCATCGGGACGACGACGGAGGCGCGGCCGGAGAAGGTGACCGGGCGGGAGGAGCCAGGCCGGATGCCGTTCACGCCCGCCGCTCCGCCCAGGGGCAGCGCCACCGCCACGCGGGTGAGGGGCAGGGGCGCGCCGCCGAAGGCGTTGGACAGGCGCAGCCGGAACCGCGGGCCGCCCGCCGACACCCGCACGGTCTGCCGCAGGGTCGTGTCCGCCAGGACCAGGCCCTCCTTGGCGTACGGTGGCGGCGGCATGTTGCCCGGCTCGGTGAGCTGGGGCATCGCCGTCCAGGTCGTCACCCAGTGCCCGTGCGCGGCCATGTGAGGCGGCTCCTCCGTCGGTTTCCGGCACGATACCGAACTCCTGCCGCTGGCTTTTTACCGGCGCTTGTCGATCAAGTCATAGGTTCGGCGGCGCACCCCGCCTAGGGTCGCGTCCATGGACTCTCCACCAGAAGGCGGTGAGCGGCAGCTGATCCTGCGGGTGGCCACCAAACTCTTCTCCGCGCTCGGCTATGACAGCACCTCCCTTGAGCAGATCGCCGACACCGCCGGAGTGGACATGCCGGCCATCAACGCGCACTTCACCACCAAGCGGCAGCTCTACCTGGACGTCATGGAGCAGATCCGCGAGCTGGTCGCCTCCGCCCTCCAGCCGTACACCGACGAACTGGCGGCCACGCCGCCCGAGGGACGCGGGCCGGCGTTGCACCGGTTCCTCGACGCCTACATCGACATGTGCGTGGCCCATCCCGAGGTGCCCGCGCTGTGGATGCACCGCTGGCTGTCGGACGCCAGCGACATCGTCGAGGTGGAGGCGAGGGACGCCCAGCCGATGACGCGGTATCTCGTGGCGAGCATCACCAGGCTGACCGAGCCGGTGCAGGCCGATCCGCTGCACCTCACGTACACGATGATCTGGTGTGTGCACGGCTTCGTCCTCAGCGGGGTACTTGAAGGGCAGGGGCTCAGGCGCGGCGTCGACGACGCCGGTCAGTTGCGGCGCTTCCGCGCGCACATGCACCAGCTCTACGGCCGGGTGCTCGGGCTGCCCCCGCTCTCCGGCGGCGCGTGATCAGCCGTCTGCGCTTTATGCGTGTATTCTGCCCGTATGGGGGGTTTCAGGTGGCTGTCCGGTACCCGTCACGTGAGTGTGGAGTGGTGAGACAGTGCCGGCGAGCAAGGTGGCAGCGCACGGCGTGGCGAACGACTCGTCCCGCCTCGACGAGCTGCTGATCAGCTCGGTCATCGGCACCGGCGCCCACGTCGGCGCGGTCTACGTCCTCGACAGGAGCGGCGATCTGCTGCGCATGGTCACCGAGATCGGCCTGCCCACCTCGATCGCGCGGTCGTTCGCCCGGATCAGGCTGACCGAGGCGATTCCGCTCTCCGTCGCGGTCCGCGAACAACGCTTCATCTGGATCAGCGGCCGTGAGCACCTGGCCCGCGAGTTCCCCGGCGTGGCCCTGTCGCTCCCGTACCAGTTCGCGGCCGCGCTGGCCCCGGTCTGCGCCGGTGACACCGTCGTCGGCGGGTTCCTCCTGCTGTGGCCCGCCGGGCGCGTCAACGAGCTCGACCCCGGCCAGCTCGACATCATCAGCGGCACCTGCGCCCGGCTCGGCGAGCTGATCAAGCGGGCGGCGGAACGCGGCCGGCCCATCACCGCCGGGTCCCAGCCGCGTGTCCTCGGCCCGCGCCCCTCCCAGGAGGCGGACCCGAGGGCCGACCTGATCGCGCTGGAGCTGGTCAACCGGCTGCCCGAGGGGATCTGCGGGCTGGACGTGGACGGCCGCGTGACCCTGATCAGCGCGCAGGCCTCCGACCTGCTCGACCTGCGCCCGGCCGACGTGGTCGGCAAGCGGCTGTGGGAGGTGCTGCCCTGGCTGGGCAACCCCGCGTACGAGGACCGCTACCGCGCCGCGGTCATCGGCCGCCGGATCACCCGCTTCGTCGCCCGCAACCCCGAGGGGCGGCGGCTGACGTTCGAGCTGTGTCCCGGGCTGTCCGGCCTCACCGTGCGCATCGCCCCGGCCCCCGCGACGCGCGGCGCCGCGCTCGAACCGGTGGACATCGTGACCCCGCCCCGGATGATCGCCGTGCACGACATCCTGCGGCTGGCCACCTCCCTCGCCCGGGCGATGACCGCCCAGGAGGTGATCGACCAGGTCGCCGACCACATCATGCCCGTCTACAACATCCAGGCCCTGGCCATTCTCACCGGCAAGGGCGGACGGCTGCGGGTGGTCGCCTCGCGCGGCTACAGCCGGCGGGCGGTCGAGGAGTTCGACAGCCGCGCCGCGATCCCGCCGGTCCAGGGGGACGCGCTGACGCCGGCGTTCTTCCGCAGCCGGGAGGAGCTGCGCGAGGCGTACCCCGACGCCGTGTGCTCCGACGACATGAGCGCGTGGGCGTTCCTGCCGCTGATCACGTCGAGCCGGCCCATCGGGACGTGCGTCCTGGCCTACGACCGCCCGCACGAGTTCGGCGCCGACGAGCGGGCCTCGCTGATCGCCCTCGCCGGGCTGATCGCGCAGGCGTTCGAGCGCGCCCGTCTCTACGACGTCAAGCACCAGCTCGCCCAGTGCCTGCAGTCGAGCCTGCTGCCGCGCACGCTCCCCCACCTGCCCGGCCTGGACGTGGCTGCCAGGTATGTACCCGCCACCCCTGGTATGGACATCGGCGGCGACTTCTACGACCTGATCCGGCTCAGCGACACCAAGGTCGCCGCCGTCATCGGCGACGTGCAGGGGCACGACGTGACCGCCGCCGCCCTGATGGGGCAGGTGCGCACCGCCATCCGCGCCCACGCGACCGCCGGGGCCAGCCCGGGCGAGGTGCTCGCGCACACCAACCGGCTGCTCACCGAACTGGCGCCCGACCGCTTCACCAGTTGCCTGTACGTCGCCTTCGACCTGCGCCGGCACACCGCCTGCCTGGCCAGCGCCGGGCACCCGCCGCCCGTGCTGGGCCGCCCCGGCGCCCCCGGGCAGGTCGTCGAGACCTCACCCGGGCTGCTGCTCGGCATCGACCCCGACGCCGAGTACGTCACCGTGGACGTGCCACTGCCGCCGGACTCCGTCATGATCCTCTACACCGACGGGCTCATCGAGGAGCCCGGCCTCGACCTGGGCGACTGCATCGCCGCCCTGGCCGCCGGCTTCACGCCGTCGCCGCGCCGGCCGCTGCACGCCCTGGCCGACTCGCTCATCGCGCAGGCCGGGATCGAGCGGCGCACGGACGACATCGCGCTGCTGCTCGTACGGGACGGCCGCGCGCGGGCGTGACTCGGCGTACGGCGAGCGTCGCTCAACGCACGGGAGACAGGCGCAGCACCGCCTTGCTGCCCGACAGCGACAGGATGCGTACGCCGATGCCGTTGACCGAGCCGGAGGAACCGCGGCCGAGCACCGCCTGCGACGACACGTACGCCCCCGTGCCCCGCACCTTCACCATGCTGGAGTTGAAGGCGATGGCCAGCCGGGTGACGCCGAAGCGGGAGCTGACCCGGAACGACACGCTCTTGGTGAGGGTGAGCTTGCACTTGCCGTCATAGCAGGCCCTGAGGTTCGGCTTGGTGGTGGTGGCGGTGGTGGCGGCGGCGGTCGCGGTGGTCGCGTGGGCGGCGACCGGGGTGAGGGCGAGGGACGCGGCCACGGCGAGCGCGGTGGCGATCTTGGCGGACATGGTCCTCCTTGCTGTCCAGAAATGTCATGAGGTTTTACGGAAATCGGTAACCCTGGTCAATGGTGCGGCGATGCCTCCGGGACCGGTCCCGGAGAAACCCTGCGTGATCGATCTCTCACTCGTTAGCCTCTTTTCGTGCGCTTGATGCAGGGGCGGTCCGCAACGGGGAAGCTCGCGGCACGCCGGGGCACGACCGTGGACGGACGTTACCGGCTGACGCGGCCCCTCGCGCGCGGACGTACCGGCGAGGTGTGGCTCGCCCGCGATCTGGAGCTGGGCCGCGACGTCGCCCTCAAACGGGTGGCCGCCGAGGGCGCGGCCGGCCTCGACCGGCTGTGGGCCGAGGCGCGGGCGCTGGCCAGGTTCAGCCATCCGCACGTGGTCACCCTGCACCACGCCGTGCGCGCGGGCGGGCGGCGCGGGCTCGCGCTGTGGCTGGTGATGGAGCACGTGCCCGGCGGCAGCCTGGAGGGGCGGGGGCCGATGCCGCCGGAGGTGGCGGCGCGGATCGGGGCCCAGATCGCCGGCGCGCTGGCGGCCCTGCACGCGGAGGGCATCGTCCACTGCGACATCAAACCGGGCAACGTGGTCGTCACGGGCGACGGCACGGCCAAGGTGGCCGACTTCGGGGCCGCATACCGGGTGGGGGGCGCGGAGACGATCACGCCGAACAGCGCGGTCAGCTACACGCCCGACTACGCCGCGCCCGAGGTGGTGCGGGGGCGGCCCGAGCCCGCGTCGGACGTCTTCTCACTCGGAGCCATGCTGTACGCCCTGACCACCGGCCATCCACCCCGCCGCGGCGCCCCACCGAGCACACCGGTCACCACCACAACACCCGACGCCCCGTCCAGCGGGCCGCCCGATCCCGCCGCGGCGCTCATCGCGGCGCGGCAGGCGGCCAGGGGCGCGGTCTTCATGGACGCCGACGCCGGGCCGCTGACCGGCATCCTGGCCGAGCTGCTCCGGCGCGACCCCGGCGACCGGCCGGACGCGGGCGAGGCCCGGCGGCGCCTGGAGGACCTGGCCCGCCCGGCGGCCCCGCTTCCCGCTCGCGCCGACGAAGCAGCGCCGTCCCGGTCACCGGCCCTCGGGTTCGCACGAAGCCCCCGCCCCCACCCGACCGGCCAGGAGCGGAAGGGGCGCGGGGAGCAGATGCGGCGCGGCGAGCGGATGGGGCACGACGGGCGGATCCGGCGCGGTGGGCGGATCCGGCGCGGCGAGCATCGGAGAAGCGCGGCCCTGCTCACGGTGCTGGCGGCCGCGCTAGCCGTGGCGATCTGGGCGTGGACGTCCTGGGCCCCGGGCCCCGCGGCCCGTACGCAGGTCACGCGCCGACCCCTGCCCGACGCGAGCCGCACCGGCGTGAGCGTGATCGGCGACCCGCGCACCGCCGACCCGTGCGTCCTGCTCGACCCCGCCTCCCTCGGCCGCTTCGGCGAGACCGAGCTCGACTCCGACTACGGCAACTTCGACCGCTGCGACGTCCTCATCGAGCCCGGCGACGACAGCGTCGTGGACGTCCGGGTGGACTTCAACCTCGACCCCCCGCCCGAGCGGGCGGCCGCGACCGCGAGGACCGGCATCGTCGCGGTCGTGAAGGAGCCGGGCGGCAGCGACTCGTGCGAACGCTCGCTGGCGCTCTCCGGCGTCACCGACACCACCATCACGGTCACGGCGAAACGGGACGAGAAGGGCAAGGCCCCGCTGTGCGCCATCGCCGACGCCGCCACGGCCGACGCCGTCGAGGCGCTCAACCGGAGCCCGATGCCCCGCCGCTCCCCTGCCCCGCCCCCGGAGTCCCTGGCCCACCTGGACGCCTGCACGCTGCTGCACGCGCGGGACCTGGAGATCATCCCCGGGATCGACGCCGCCGAACCCGACCGCGGCTTCGGCGGCTGGGACTGCGACTGGTCCAGCACCACCAGCGACCTCGGGCTCGACCTGCGCTTCGACCGGGGCCCGCCGCCGGACGCGTCCGGCGGCACGGCCACCCGCCTCAACGGCCTGCCCGCCTTCGTCAAACCGGAGGACGAGGGCGACGAGACCTGCCTGGTGCAGATCGTCCACCGCACCTACGCCGCCCCGGACGGCCGCACCGCCGCCGAGACGGTACGCCTGCTCATGCACGGCTCACGCCCGATGACGCGGCTCTGCGCGATGGCCACCGACCTGGCCAGAGCCGCCTCGACCCGGCTGCGCTGACCCCCGCCACCGCGCCCAGGCGGCCGCACCCAGGCGGCCGCGCCCGAACCGTCCCACCCGAACAGCCGCACCGGGACCCGCGCGGCCGTCCCGATGCCGCCCGGATGGCGCGTTCAGGGAAGGGTCCCGGAGGCGTCCGGGCACGCTTGGAGTGAGCGACGAAGGAAGGCAGGCGAACATGAGCGCCCCTGACAGCCTGGCGCGCGGCGTCGCGCCGGCCCCACCGGGCACCCTGCACGCGCGTACGGTACACGGCGGCGTGGAGGTGCGGCCCAGAACCGGTCTCACGGTCAGGTTCGGCCGGGGCGAGGAGCCCGACGTGGACGTCTGCGTCGGTGAGGACGACCTGTGGGTGAGCCGCAGGCATGGCGAGCTGACCTTCCGCGAGCGCCGGTGGTGGCTGCGCAACACCGGCCGCCAGCTGCTCCGGCTGCCCAAGGGCCGGCTGATGCACGCCACGACCGAGGCCGTGCCGCTGGCCGAGGGGTACACGCCGGTGTTCGTGCGCGGGTCGAGCTACCGCGAGCATTTGGTCGAGCTGTACGTCTCCGGTCACGACGAGGAACGCGCCCCGCGCCGCCGGGCCGAGACGCTGCCGCCGAAGCGGTGGTCGCTCGACGACGAAGAACGGCTGCTCCTGGTCGTGCTGGGCCAGCGTTACCTGCTGTACGAGGAGGGCCCGCGGCCCCTGTCGTACCGGCAGGCGGCCGAGCAGCTGGCCTACCTGCGGCCCGGCGCCGACTGGCGGGAGCGCAGGATCGAGAACCGGATCGAGGCCGTACGCAGGCGGCTGCACGCGGGCGGCTTCCCGTACCCGCTGACGCACGACAAGACGGCCGGAGGGCCGTCGGACAATCTGCTGCACAACCTGCTGCGGGGGCTGGTGGACTCCACCACGCTGGTCCCGCCCGACCTGGACCTGCTGGAGGACGAGGACTGAAGGCTTTCGGCGTACGGTGACGGGCCGCGGGCTACCGAGGTGGCTCGCGCAGGACGAAACCGGTGCCGCCGGCGGAGTGGAGCATGCGCGGGTGGCCGTCCGACTCCAGCTTGCGGCGCAGCCCGCCGACGAACGCGTCCACCGGGCTGCCCGTGACCTCGAAGTCGTAGCCCCAGACGCGTTCGAGCAGCAGCTTGCGCGACATCGCCAGGCCGGCGTTGCGTGCCAGCACCTCCAGCAGGCCGAACTCGCGCCGCGTCACCCGTACCTCGCGGCCCTCCAGCGTGACCCGGCGGGCGGCGGGGTCGAGGGTGAGCGGGCCGACCTCGACGGTGGCGGCGGGCGCGGGGGCGATGTGGCGCAGCAGCGCGCGCAGGCGCAGGACCAGCTCGTACAGGTCGAACGGTTTGATCACGCAGTCGTCGGCCCCGGCGGCCAGCCCGGCCACCCGCTCCTCCACCTCGTCCCGTTCCGCGAGGATCAGCACCGGCGCGTGCGTGCCCGCCTCGCGTAATCGGGCACACACCTCGATGCCCGACATGCCGGGCATCGAGACGTCCAGCAGGATCGCGTCAGGAGGAGCGTCTCTGACGCTGTCCAGGGCGAGCGGCCCGGAATCGACGGTGTCGACGGCGAAGCCCTCCATGCGCAGGCCGCGCCAGAGCGCGCGCTGCAGCGTCTGGTCGTCGTCCACGGTGAGAATCCGGTAGGCGGTCATGCGCGTGCTCCTCCGCGGTGCTCGCGGCCCCGGCGTCAGCGGGCGTCGCGCCGCAACGGGTGGTCGGCCGGAACCTGCACCAGAACGATACGGTGACCGTCGGGATCGGCGATCCACAACTCGATCAATCCCCAAGGTTCGGTGCGGGCCTCGCGCAGGACGGTGACGCCGGCCCGCCGGAGTCGTTCCTCCTCGCGGACGACGTCGCGTACCTGCATCCACAGCGACACGCCGGGCCCGGCGCCGTCCGGGGAGCTGCCCGACAGCTCCAGCAGCCCCTGGCCCAGGAAGAAGACCACGCCGGGATGGTCCGGCGCGCCGAACTCGCGGTAGACGGCCAGGCCGAGCGTCTCGGCGTAGAAGCGGCGGCTGCGGGCCGGGTCGCGGGGACGCAACAGCACACGACTGCTCAGCACCTCCATGCCGGACCCCTTCCCCGCTCGCCCCAACTCTTCCCCCTCGTCTGGACACCTTCCCCACGCCCGGCCCGCCGTCACCTCAGCGGGTCGTCACAGCCCCGTCGTCACAGCCCCGTCGTCACAACACCGTCGTCACAACACCGTCGTCACAACACCGCCCCCGATCCTGTACGTGCCTTGCGCTCGCGCGGGGCGGCCGGCTGGGGCGGCGGGCGCCGGTCGAGGCGGCCGAGCAGGATCGCCGCGGGCCCGGCCACGAAGGCCGACGAGAGCGTGCCCGTCACGATCCCGGCCACCAGTGCCGTGGCGAAGTCCCGCAGCGAGTCGCCGCCGAAGAACATGAGCGCGACCAGGATGAACAGCGCGCCGAGGCCGGTGTTGACGGTGCGTGGCATGGTCTGCAGGATCGCGCCGTTCACGGCTGAGGCGAACGGCTCACCGCGCCGGGCCGTCCACAGCTCCCTGATCCGGTCGAACACCACCACCTTGTCGTTGACCGAGTAGCCGACGACCGTCAGCATCGCGGCCAGGAACACGCCGTCGATCGGCTTGCCCAGCCAGGCGAACAGCCCCGCCACCACGATCACGTCCACCACCAGCGCCAGCACGGCCGCCGCGCCGAACGTCCACCGGAAGCGCGCGGCCAGATACACGAGTTGCATGGCCACCGCCACGCCGAGTGCGATCAGGGCGTTGCGGCGCAGTTCCTCGCCCAGGCTGGGGCCGATGAACTCCTCGCGGGTCTTGGTCACCTCGCCCGCCTGGGCCTCCAGGGCCTGTTCGATCCTGGCGGCCTGCTCGATGCCGAGGTTCGCGGCGCGTACGGAGACGCCGTCGCCGTTGACCTGCACCACCGCCGTGGGGAACCCGGCCCGCGACACCGCCTGCCCGGCGGCCTCGGCCGAGATCGGCCTGGACGTGGCGAACTCGACGAGCCGGCCGCCGGTGAACTCGACGCCGAAGTTCAGCCCGCGCGCGGCCAGCCCGGCGACGGCCACCGCCGCGACCGTGCCCGCGACCGCCAGCCACACCTTGCCCGCCCGCATGAGCTGCGGGTTCCTGCGCGTCAGCCAGGTCCTGACCGCCCCCGCCGAGCTCAAACCGGACAGGCGCGGTCCGATCCGGCCGATGACGGCGTGGGCGAGCACGCGGGTGATGAGCATGGCCGAGACCAGCGAGGCCAGCACGCCGACGGCCAGCGTCACACCGAAGCCCTTCACCGGTCCTGAAGCCAGCCAGAACAGCAGCCCGGCGGCGATCAGGGTGGTGACGTTGGAGTCGGCGATCGCGCTCCAGGCGTTCTTGAACCCCCGGTCCAGCGCGCCGCGCAGCCCGCGGCGCGGCGCCTGCTGGTACTCCTCCCTGGCCCGCTCGAAGACCAGCACGTTGGCGTCGATGGCCATGCCGATGGCCAGCACGAACCCGGCCAGGCCCGGCAGCGTGAACGTCGCCCCCATCGCGACCAGCGCCGCGTACGAGATCACGCCGTAGCAGAGCAGCGCGATCACCGACAGCAGCCCGGCCAGGCGGTAGACGGCCACGATGAACACGGCGGTCAGGATCAGCCCCGCGACCGCCGCCTCGGCGCTGGCCTTGATGGCCGCCTCGCCCAGCGTCGGGCCGACCGTCCGCTGCTCGACCAGGTCGAGCGGGACCGGCAGGGCGCCGCCCTTGATCAGCACGGCCAGATCGCGTGCCTCCTCGTGGGTGAACGAGCCGGTGATGTCGGCGCGCCCGCCCGGGATCCCGGCGCCGCAGGGCACGGACGGATCCATCGGCGGCGAGGAGATGACCTCCTTGTCCAGCACGATGGCGATCCGGCGCTGGGGGTCACCCTGCGACTGGCAGGCCGCCTGGCCGGTCAGCTTCTGCCAGGCCGCCGCGTCGCGGAAGCTGAGGCTGACCCACCAGCCGGGGCCGCGCTGCGGGTCGCTGCTCTCGACGGCGTCGCTCACCCCGTCGCCGGTGATGGCGGCGGGTCCCAGTTTGAGCGGCTGGCCGTTCTCGTCGCGCACCGCCGCGCCGTCGCCCTCCTCTGCGGCGCCGAGCACGGGGTGGAAGGCGAGCTGCGCGGTACGGCCGATGACCTCGGCCGCCTGCCTCGGGTCGAGCACTCCTGGCAGCTCGACGATGATCCGCCGCTCGCCGGAGCGGACCAGGGTGGGATCGACCACGCCGAGCGCGTCCGCACGCTGGCGCAGGACGTTGATCGCGCGGTCGGTGGCGGCCGCGTCGGCCTTGACCGTGGGCGAGTCTCTCGTCTCGAAGACGAGCTGGGTGCCGCCGCGCAGGTCCAGGCCCAGACGTGGCGCGGCGTTGAAGGTGATGACCAAGGAGATCGCGATGACGGCACACGCCGCCACCGCACGCCAGAACGGCGCACGGAACATGAAAGCCTCC
>NZ_BAAAMU010000113.1:30607-33441 GCF_039529435.1 Nonomuraea maheshkhaliensis | reverse complement strand
CAACGACGTCGCCGCGATCGTGCTCTACCACGGGGCCATCGCGGCGGCCGTGACCGGCACCTTCTCGTGGCCGGGGGCGCTGACCGAGTTCGTGCTGTCGGCCGGGGTGGCCGTGCTGGTGGGGCTGGCGCTGGGGTGGCTCGGCGGGCGGCTGATGACGCTGCTGGGCGACGCCACGCTGCAGGTCGGGCTGTCGCTGCCGGTGCCGTTCGCGGCGTACGCGCTGGCGGACCGGCTGCACGGGTCGGGGGTGCTGGCCGTGCTGACCGTCTCGTTCTACCTGGCCGAGCGCATGGCCGACGCCGACGACGTGGTGGGCAGGCTCACCGCGACGACGTTCTGGCAGGTCGTGGACACGCTGGTGACGCGGGTGGCGTTCGGGCTGATCGGGCTGGAGCTGCACGCCGTGCTCGGCACCGTGCACGGGCGGCTCGGGCTGGTGCTCGGCTGGAGCGCCGCCGTGGTGGCGATTCGAGCGCGGCGTCAACCCCGCCGAGCACGGTCATGAGCTCCTCTTCCACCCGGGCGGCCTAGAACCGCACAACCGCCGTCCGCCCTCTGATAGGGCGGGGCCACGAAAGGGCGGGGTCGTCTTGGTGAATCCGCACGAACACCGGCGAACGGCGATGGCATAGCGTCGCCAATGAGATGTCCGTGAGAAAGGGTCGGCCGTTGATCGAGGTCAGGGAGCTCCACGAGATACCGGAGCTCGAAGGCGTGCACGCGCTGTTCGACGGCATCTGGCACTTCGGCTCCGGCGACCCGCCCATCACGCTGGAGCTGATGCGGGCGCTGGCGCACGCCGGCGGCTACGTGGCCGGGGCGTTCGAGGACGGGCGCATGGTGGGCGCCTCCGTGGGGTTCCTGGCGGCGGGGGGCGCGCTGCACTCCCACGTCACGGGGGCGACGGCAGGGCACGGCATCGGGTTCGAGCTCAAGCAGCACCAGCGGCGCTGGGCCCTGGAGCGCGGCCTGGAGCGCATCACCTGGACCTACGACCCCCTGGTGCGCCGCAACGCGCACTTCAACCTGGCCAAACTGGGCGCCAGGCCGGTGGAGTACCTGCCGGCCTTCTACGGCGTCATGGAGGACGCGATCAACCAGGGCGACGAGTCGGACCGGCTGCTGGCGTCCTGGCCGCTGAGCGCGCCGCACGTGGAGGCGCTGGCGCGGCGGGAGCCGTACGTGGCGCCGGTCCCCCGCGACGCGGTGGTGGCGCTGGCCGACGAGGGCGGGCGCCCGGTGCAGGGATCCCACGACGCCGCGGCCGTGCTGGTCGCGGTGCCGGCCGACATCGAGGGGTTGCGCCGGGCCGACCCGGGCATCGGCAAGGCGTGGCGGCACGCCGTGCGCGAGGTGCTGGGGGGCCTGATGGCGCAGGGCCGCAAGGTCACGGGGTTCTGCGGGAAGTCGTACTACGTGTTGGAGAGACAGTGAAGTGGGAGAGCAAGTGAAGATCACCGGAGTAGAGCTGCGGCGGATCGCGATGCCGCTGGTGGCGCCGTTCCGCACCTCGTTCGGCACCGAGACCTCCCGTGACATCCTGCTGGTGCGGGTGGTGACGCCCGACGCGGAGGGCTGGGGCGAGTGCGTGGCGATGTCCGGGCCGCTCTACTCCTCCGAGTACGTCGACGGCGCCGCCGAGGTGATCCGCCGTTTCCTGCTGCCGAGGCTGCCGCGGACCCTCGACGCGCAGGACGTCGGCCGCGCCCTCGAACCGGTCAAGGGGCACCGCATGGCCAAGGCGGCGGTGGAGACGGCGGTGCTGGACGCGCAGCTGCGGGCGGCGGGCCAGTCGTTCGGCCGCTTCCTCGGCGCGGCCAGGACGCGCGTGCCGTGCGGGGTGTCGGTCGGCATCATGGACTCCGTCCCGCAGCTCCTCGACGCCGTGGCGGGCTTCCTCGACGAGGGCTACGTCCGGATCAAGCTGAAGATCGAGCCCGGCTGGGACGTCGAGCCGGTGCGGGCGGTGCGCGAGCGCTTCGGCGACGACGTGCTGCTCCAGGTCGACGCGAACGCCGCCTACTCCCTCACCGACGCCCGTCACCTGGCCCGGCTCGACCCGTTCGACCTGCTGCTGATCGAGCAGCCGCTGGCCAACGACGATCTGGTCCAGCACGCCAAGCTGGCCGAGCGGTTGCGGACGCCGGTCTGCCTGGACGAGTCGATCGAGTCGGCCGAGCACGCCGCCGCGGCCATCGCGCTCGGCTCGTGCTCGATCATCAACATCAAGCCGGGCCGGATCGGCGGTTACCTGGAGGCGCGGCGCATCCACGACCTGTGCTGGGCCAACGGCGTCGCGGTGTGGTGCGGCGGCATGCTGGAGACGGGCCTGGGCCGGGCGGCCAACGTGGCGCTGGCCGCCCTGCCGGGGTTCACGCTGCCGGGCGACACCTCCGGCTCGCGGCGCTACTACGCCACCGACGTCACCGAGCCGTTCGAGCTGACGGACGGGCATCTGGAGGTGCCGACAGGTCCTGGGCTGGGCGTCGAGCCGATCCCGGCCGTGCTCGACGAGGTGACCACGGCCACGGAGTGGATCACCCTCTGAGCCTGGGCACCGCGGCCAGCAGGCTGCGGGTGTATTCGTGCGCGGGCTCGCCGACGACCTGTTCGGTGGGCCCGACCTCGACCAGGCGGCCGCGGTGCATGACGGCGACCACGTCGGCGACGTACCTGACCACGGCCAGGTTGTGCGAGATGAACAGCATCGTCAGCCCCAGCTCGTCGCGCAGCCCGCGGACCAGGTTGAGCACCGCTCCCTGCACGGACACGTCGAGCGAACTGGTGATCTCGTCGGCGACCAGCAGTCCGGGGTCGCCGCCGAGGGCGCG
>NZ_BAAAMU010000113.1:0-30538 GCF_039529435.1 Nonomuraea maheshkhaliensis | reverse complement strand
GCCCGCGCCCTCGGCGATGGTCCTGCCGACGGTCATGCGCGGGTTCAGCGAGGCGTACGGGTCCTGGAAGACCATCTGCACCCGGCGGGCGCCCTCCACGACGCCGGTGTGGGGCACGAGCCCGCACACGGCCCTGGCCAGCGACGACTTGCCCGATCCCGACTCGCCGACGAGCCCGACGACGCCGCCGTCGGGGATCTCCAGCGTGACGTCGTCCACGGCGGTGAAGGCGCCGAAGCGCACGCTCAGGTTCTTGATGATCATTTGACCTCCCAGCAGGCGACCCGCTGCCCGGGGCCGTGCGCGACGAGTTCCGGCCGGTCCGATTCGCACCGGGCGGTGGCCAGCGGGCATCGGGGGGCGAACGCGCACCCGGGGCCGATCTGGCCGGGCGCGGGCTGGGTGCCGGCGATGCCCGCCAGCGGCGTGGAGCGGTCGGTGTCCAGGTCGAGCAGGGAGGCGATGAGCGCCTTCGTGTACGGGTGCGCGGCCCCGTCCGCCAGCCGGCCCGCGGGCAGTTCCTCGACGACGCGGCCCGCGTACATGACCACGACCCGGTCGCACAGCTCTCCCACGACGGCGATGTCGTGGGAGATGAACAGGATGGCCGCGCCCGTCTCCTCGACGACCTCGCGCAGCAGCCGCAGGATCTGCCGCTGCACGGTCACGTCGAGCGCGGTCGTGGGCTCGTCGGCGACGATCAGGCGCGGCGTGCCCATGAGGCCCATCGCGATCACGGCGCGCTGCCGCATGCCGCCGGACAGCTCGTGCGGGTGTTGTTTGGCGCGGCGGTCCGGTTCCGGCAGGTGGACGTGGCCGAGCCGGTCCACGGCGCGGCGGTGCGCCTCGGCGCGGTCGGCGCCGTCGTGCACGATGGCCACCTCGGCCAGTTGCCCGCCCACCTTGAGCGCCGGGTTGAGCGCGGCGAGCGGGTCCTGGAAGACCATGGCGAGCGCGGTGCCGAGCTCCTTGTCCGACAGCGTGGCGACGTCCCTGCCGCCCAGGCGGAGCGCCGCGTGCGTGACGGTGCCCGGATAGGGGACGAGGCCGCCGATGGCGGCCGCGGTCAGGCTCTTGCCGCTGCCGGACTCGCCCACGAGCCCGACGATCTCGCCGGGCGCCACGGTCAGCGAGAGCTGCCGCACGGGGGTGACGCCGCCGGGGAAGGTGACGGTCAGGTCGCGCACCTCCAGCAGCGCGCCGGGGTCGGGCTCGCCCGCGTCTTCAGCGGGGGGCGGGGGCGGTGTCTTCTCGCGGGTGACGGACGTCCGCGCGGCGGCCCTGGCCAGGGCGTCACCGAGCAGGTTGAAGCCGATCCCGGCCAGCGCGACGGCGGCGGCAGGGCCGAGCGCCACCTCCGGCGTGACGTAGATGCGCGGGAAGCCGTCGAACAGCAGCCGGCCCCAGTCGAAGTCGGGCGGCTGCACGCCGAGCCCGAGGAACGACATCCCGGCCAGGCCGAGCAGCGCGCCGCCGAGCGCCTGGGTGAGGTTGAGGATGAGCGGCTCGGCGATGTTGGGCAGCACGTGCCTGGTCAGGATGAGGCGGCGGGGCACGCCGAGCATGCGCGCGGCCGAGACGTAGTCGGAGTTCGCGACGGTGGCCGCCAGCGTCTGGGTCAGGCGGGCGAAGCCGGGGGCGATGGCCGCCCCGATGCCGAGCACCGCGCCGCGCGCGCCCAGCCCGGTGACGACCGCGGTGAACATGGCCAGCAGCAGCCCGGGGAAGGCCACCAGGGCGTTGACCGTGCCGGTGGCCAGCCGGGCGGCGCGCCTGGGCAGCACCGAGGGCAGGGTGCCGAGCACGATTCCGGCCGCGGCGCCGATGGCGGTGGCCGCCAGCGCCAGCAGCAGCGAGTAGCGCCCGGCGACCAGGACCCTGGCCAGCAGGTCGCGGCCCAGGTTGTCGGTGCCGAGCGGGTGGCCGGGCGAAGATCCTTGGAGGATGGCGGCGGCGTCGATGCGCACGGCCTCGTCGCCCCAGATGGGCGGGCCCACGACGGCCAGCACGGCCATCGCCGCCACGATGACGGCCCCCGCGACTCCCGGCGCGTTCCTGCGCGACCAGCCGGTCATCAGGCCTCCTTGATGGCGGACGTGGGGTCGAGCGCTCCGAGCACCAGGTCGACCGCGAGGTTGACGACCAGCACGAGGGCGCCGTAGACGAGGATCACGCCCTGAGCCACCGGATAGTCCTTCTGCGTGATGGACTCGACGATCTTCAGGCCGAGCCCGGGCCAGGCGAAGACGTACTCGACCAGCACGCCGCCCGCGATGAGCGAGGTGAGCAGCAGGCCGCCGACGGTCAGGGTGGCGGTCAGCGTGTTGGGCAGCACGTGCCGCAGGTGCAGCCGGGCGGCGGGCAGCCGTTTGGCGCGGGCCAGCCGCACGTAGTCCTTGCCGAGCTCGCGCAGCGTCTCCACGCGCGAGATGCGGGCGATCATGGCGGCCGGGCCCAGCGACAGGGCCAGGACGGGCAGCACGTACGTGAGCGGCCCCGCCTTGCCCGCGGGTGGGAACCAGCCGAGCGCGATGGCGAAGACGGTCACGAGCGCGATGGCGTACAGGAACTCGGGCACGGCCACGGCGGTGCCGGTGGTGGCGCTGAAGCCGAGCTCGGTGCCGCGGTTGCGGCCGTTCTCGGTGCGGACGGCGGCCCACATCCCGAGCGGCACGGCGAGCAGCAGCGCCACGGCGGTGGCGAGCAGCGCCAGCGACAGGGTGTTGGGCAGACGGCTGACGATCACCTCGCTGACCGGCTCGCCCGTGAGGAACGAGGTGCCGAAGTCGCCCGTCACGACGCCGGAGACGTACGTGAGGAGCTGCTCCGGCAGCGGCCGGTCGAGGCCGAGCGCCGTCCTGCGGGCCTCGACCAGCTCCACGGGAGCGGCCGGGCCCAGGGCGGCGCGTACGGGGTCGCCGGGGATCAGGTGGATCATCGCGAACGACACCACCATGAGCACCCCCAGCGACACCGCGAACCGCACCAATCGCCGCACGCCGAGACGGCGGGTCATCTAGCCTCCCTGCGTGAGCCGGATCGAGGCGGGCACGAACACCCCGGCGTACTGCTGGTACGTGGCGCCCTTGGTGGCCTGGAGCACGGTCTGCTCGACCACGGGCACCAGGTCGCCCGAGTCGAACAGGGCCGACTCCGCCTCCAGCCACTTCGCGCAGCCCTCGGTGGCCGGGACCCGGCCGGCCTCGGCGACGAGCTTCTCGTACGTCTTGTTCGAAAGGTGCGCGAAGTTGGCGCCCTTGGGGGCGGCGGGGCCGGACAGGAAGCCGATGAGCTGGCTCGGCAGCGTGACGCCGATGGGCAGCCAGACGACGTCCCAGTCCTGGGTGGCGTTGAGCGATTCGGCCAGCTTGGTGTCGATCTGACCGTTCAGCTTCACCTCGACGCCGACCTTGCGCCAGGCGGCGGCCAGGTACTCGGCGGCGGCCTGCGTCCCGGCGCCCTTGGTGGTGGCGTAGAGGTAGCGCAGGGTGAGCCGCTTGCCGTCCTTGACCCGCACGCCGTCGGGGCCGGGCGTCCAGCCCGCCGCGTCGAGCGCGGCCTTGGCGGCGGCCTCGTCGTAGGCCGGCACGTGCCCGGCGACGGAGTCGCCCTGGCAGGGGCGGGGGTGCAGGACGAGGCCGGTGGCGGGCTTGCCGGTGCCGCTGGTGGCGATCCCGGCCAGCTCCTTGAGGTTGACGGCCTGGGTGAGCGCCTTGCGCACGGCGGGGTCGTGGCCGGGCCGGTCGTCGCCCTGGTGGTAGAAGAACTGGCCGTTCTGGACCGGTTCGACCGTCTTACCGATGCCAGGGGCGGCCTCCAGGCGGGCGCGGTCGGGGCCGATGACGACGGCGCCGTTCAGGCCGCCGGAGATGAGCAGGTTGGCGGCGGTCTGCTCGTTCGGCATGATCTTCACGACCACGTTCTCCGGGATGTCCTTGCCGGTGCCGCCCTCCTGGCCCCAGGCGTACTCCCTGCGGGCCTTGAACGTGTAGTGGTCGCCGGGCACCGCCTCGGTGAGCTTGTAGGGGCCGCTGCCCGAGGTGCCGCGCTGCAGCAGCGAGCGGTCCTTGAGACCCGCGCCGCAGACGACGTAGAGCGAGCGGGCGGTCTCCAGGATGAAGCTGAACGGCTCCGGCATCGACAGGGTCACGGTGCCGGCCGCCTCGTCGGCCTCTGCCTTCATGCCGGCGGGCACGATCACGCCGTAGATGGGCGACTTGGTGGCGGGGTCGGCGATGTGGTTGACGCTGTCGGCCACGTCGGAGGGTTTGACGGGCGAGCCGTCGGAGCAGGTGGCGTCCTTGCGCATGGTGAAGGTGACCTTGTCGGGCTCGACCTCCCACTTCTCCGCCAGGAGGGGCACGGTCTTGCCGTCCTTGGAGACGCCGACCAGGGTGTCGTAGGCGAGGGACAGCGTGGTGATGGTGACGTTGAGCACGGCCCCGGAAGGGTCGAGCACGCCGGGGTCGGCCGAGAGGGCGTAGGTGAACGTGCCGCCCCCGGCCGGCCCGCCACCTGCTTCGCCACCCCCTTCTGTGCCTCCGCAGGCGGCCGCGAGCAGGGCGAGCGCGGTGAGGGCCGCCGCTATCGGTGTTCTCATGGGCACTCCAGACGAGCGTGGGGGAGAGCACCACCTTCTCCGCTCACCCCCGGCCCCTTCTTCGTGGCCGGTCACGAAAAAGCCGGGGCCGCTAGTGCTGACGTCCGAAGATCCTCATCTGCAGCATCACGGTGAGCCTGGCGTCGGGGTCGGACAGGTCGAGACCGCTGATCTCGACCAGGCGTTTGAGCCGGTAGCGGAAGGTGTTGGCGTGCACGTGGACGCGGGCGGCGGCCTGGTTGACGTCGCCGAACGCGTCGAGGTAGGCCCCCAGCGTGGCGGCCAGCTCGGTGCCGTGCTCGGCGTCGTGGTCGAGCAGCCGCTGATAGGGGCCCGTGGGCGCCTGGTCCTCGGCAGCGGCCACGTCGGCCACCTGGAGCAGCAGCGACTCGAAGTGCACCTCGGTGTATCCGGCGGCCCGGCCGGCGGTGCCCCCGGCGCGCAGCACGCGCAGGGCGCGGTCGTCGGCGGCCCTGGACCTGGCGACCTGGGCGAGGCTGAGTGCGAGGCGGCCGACGCCGATGTTGGCCGCGTGGCGGGGGCCGACCCTGGCCAGGAAGCTCTCGGCCACGCGTACGGCCCGCGCCTCCTCGTCTCCGCCGGCGGCCAGCGGCAGCACCGCGTACGCGACGGAGCCGACCAGCGCCTCGGCGGCCTTCGGGTGGATGGCGGCGACGTGCAGCGCGAGCGCGTCGCAGAAGCGCTGCCTGTCGCTCTCGCCCTGCGCCGGGTCGGCGGGCACGCCCGCGAGCTGGGCGGCCAGCACGCACAGGCGGGTGGTCGCGATGCCGAGCCGGCCGGCCGCCTCGGCCGCGTCGGATCCGCCGGCGAGGACCGTGGACAGCAGGTCGGCGCGCAGCCGCCGCTGGGTGTCGGCCCCGGCCCGCTCGCGCAGCAGCTGCAGCGCCACGATCTTGGCCGCGTCGGTGAGCGCGCGCTGCCGCTGCGGGCTGAGCGGCTCGTGCACGACCGCCCAGATGGAGCCGAGGATCTCGTCGCCGACCCGCACGGCCATGGCGGCCCGGTTGACGATGTCGTCGTCGTCGAGCTCGATGTGGATCGGCTCGTGGCTCTGGTAGAGGCGCTTGAAGACGCCCTGGGCGTCGAGCTGGCGCAGGTAGCGCTCGGGCACCTGCAGCCCCAGCACGGTCTCGACCCGGCCGGGGTCGGTCTCGTCCTGGCGTCCTGAGAACGCCAGCACCCGCGAGGACCTGTCCTCGATCGTCACGGGCGCGTCCAGCAGCGCACAGACGGCGTTGGCCAGGGAGAACAGGTCGCCGTAGGCGCCCTCCCCCGGCTCGGCCAGGTCGCCCTCGGCCAGCAGGGAGCGCAGCAGCGCCGCCACCTGCGCCCAGGAGGCGGCACGGGTGAGGCCGAGCACGGCCACGCCGGTCTCCAGCACGGCCGCGCGCACCCGCTCGTCCACGTCCACCGGCAGCTTGACGACCATGCCGGTGGCGTGCGGGGCCCGGGCGAGCAGGGCGCAGATGTCGTCCGCGCCCTGCACGCCGACCGCGAGCAGGATCGCCCCCGAGGGGACGATCAGCTCGTCGAGCGGGTCGTAGATGTGCACCCCCGTCACCTCGGCGTCGAGCGAGCCGGGGGATGCGGCCACGTCGAGCACCGTCGTGCCGAGGTCGTGCAGGATCCGCCCGAGACTGGCGCGTGGGCGGTTCTTCATCCGGTCACGATAGTCCACGGCGCGGGCGGCCGCCTCAGCCGGTCTTCGGCGTCGCGCGGGCGCCGAGGTGCACGTACGGGGAGCCGTCGGGCAGCTCGTAGAAGACCGCGGACAGCCAGGACGGGTCCTCGGGCGACTTGAGCACGAACGTGGTGTCGTCGACCGGCACGAGCTCGAACTCCTGCGGCTTCTCCAGCGCGGCCAGCGCGCCGGTGGCCTCCATCCGCAGCCACGGCCTTCCCTCGCGCAGAGAGACGTCGAGGATGGCACCCGCGCGCTCGTAGCGGCCGACATAACGGGAGGCGTCCACCTCGACCGGCGTCTCGGGCGGGCCCAGCGTGGCCGGCACGGAGAGGCCGTCGAGCTCGGCGAACAGCTCGGTCGCCACGCGGTGGGTGAACGCGCCCGAGTGGCCGCCGTTGACGGTGACGCAGGCGATGGTGCCGGTGCCTGGCACGGCCCAGAGCATCGCGTGCTGGCCGATGGTGTTGCCCCCGTGGGAGATGACCCGCTGGCCGCTCCACTCGTCCACGATCCAGCCCACGCCCCAGTGGCGGCCCAGCGCGTACGGGTTGGGGATGTCGACCTGCGGCTCCCACATGACCTGCGGGTTCTCCAGCAGGCCGCCCTCCAGGTGGGCCCTGGCGAAGGCCACCACGTCGGCGGGGCGGGCGCAGATCAGGCCCGCCGGTCCCGCCGAGCGCATGAGCCCCCACACCGGGGCGGGCTCGCCGTCCACGTGGCCCATGGCGGCGCGGAAGCGCAGCACGTCCTCGGGCAGGGTCCAGGTGTGGGTGAGGCCGAGCGGCTCGCAGACGCCCTCGCGCAGCACGTCGTCCCAGCGCTTGCCGGTCAGTTTCTCCAGCACGCGCCCGGCGATGCTGAAGCCCGAGTTGCAGTAGGACTGGGTGACGCCCAGGGGGTGGTTCTGGGCCAGGTCGGCGCAGGCTTCGACGTACTTCTCCACGCAGTCGTCGCCGCGCCCGGTGTCGAGGAACAGGTCGCCGTCGATGCCGCTGGTGTGGGTGAGCAGATGCCTGATCGTCACCTTCTTGGTGACCTCGGCGTCGGCCACCTTGAACTCGGGCAGCACCTCGAGCACCGGCGTGTCGAGGGTGAGCCGGCCCTGCTCGATCTGCTGCATGATCAGGGTGGCGGTGTAGACCTTGGTGACCGAGCCGATCTGGAAGAGCGAGTCGGGGGTGACGTCCACGCCGGTGGCCTTGTTCAGGGTGCCGGCGGCGAACTCGTGCAGTTCTCCCTCGTGCAGGTACGCCAGCGCCGCGCCCGGCACCTCGTACTCGGCGATCAGCTCGGGGAGCCGCTGACCCATTGCTCCAGCCACGCGATGATCCTTTCGTTGTAGTCATAGCGGTGTGAGGGCCGGCCGTTCAGGATGAACAGGTGGGAGGCCCCCGGGTAACGCACGAGCCTGACGGGCACCCGCCGCTCGCGCAGCGCGGCGAACCACAGCTCCGACTGGCCGACGGGGCACCGGTCGTCGTTCTCGCCGTGCAGCAGGAGGGTGGGCGCGGTGACCTCGCCCACCCTGGTCGTCGGTGACTGGGCGGCCAGGTCGCCCGGAGTCTCATGGACCTTGATCAGGAGGCCGAGGTCGGAGGTGCCGGCCGAGACGGTCAGGTCGGTGACGGGTCCGCCGGCGATGGCCGCCTTGAACCGGTCGGTGGCACCGGTCAGCCAGCACGTCATGTAGCCGCCGTAGCTGTAGCCGGTGACGGCCAGCCGGTCGGGGTCGGCGACGCCGTCGGCCACCAGGTCGTCGATCGCGGCCAGGAAGTCCTGGGTGTCGGCCAGGCCCCACGCGCCGACGGCGGCGGTGTAGAACGCCTCGCCGTAGCCGTCGCTGCCGCGCGGGTTGAGCGCCAGCACGGTCCAGCCCCGCGCCGCCAGGGCGTGGTGGTAGAGGTGGAAGCCGTCGAGCACGGGGGCCCACGCGTTGTGCGGGCCCCCGTGCACGTCCAGCAGCAGCGGGCCCGGGGTGGTGGCGTTCTCGTCGCGCAGGACGAAGCCCTCGACCTCGGTGCCGTCGGGGGCGGTGAACATGCGCCGCACCGGCGTGTACGGCTCCACGCCGGCCAGGGCATGGCCGGTGAGCCGGCGCGGCTCGCCTCCGTCGGGTGCCAGCACGTAGACCTCGCCCGCGGTGCGCGGGTCGGCGGCCACGTACGCGATCCGCCCCGCGGCCACGCTCGCCCCGGACACGCTCACCTCCTCGGGCACGAGCCGGCGCCCTGGAGCCAGGTAGAGATGGGAGCAGCCGCGGTCGCGGACGCAGAACATCAGCTCGTCGCCGAGCAGCGCCGGGGTGGCGCCGGGATAGCCGGGGTAGCCGGTCATGACGTTGCGGTCGAGCCCCGTCTCCACCTCGGCCACGCCGCCGTCGCCGGCGGGGTCCAGCGTGTACAGCCGGACGTGCCCGACGATCTTTCCCTTCAGCCCGGCGATCAGCAGTCTGCCGCCGAGCCACCACGCCCCCTCGCAGATGAGCTCGGGGTCGGTCAGCCGCTCGGGTGTGCCGCCCTCGGCCGGCACGACGTACACCGCGCCGCCGAAGTCCAGGTCGCGGTCGGGCTCCATGTCCGCCACGAACGCCAGGCGGGTGCCGTCGGGCGACCACGACGGCTCTCCCGCGTGGAAGTCGCCCTCGGTGACCTGCGCCGGCTCGCCGGAGGCGAGGTCCACCACGAACAGGTGCGTGGTGACGCCGCGCAGCAGCCCGGCCCCGTCGGCCTTGTAGCCGAGCCGGTCGGCCACGACGGGGGCGTTCGGGCGCGGCCCCGCCCGGCGCCGTCGGGGCCGCGTAGGCGATGCGGGAGCCGTCGGGCGACCAGCACGCCGCGCCGGCGCCGAGCGCGTTCGAGGTGAGCACTCCGGGCTCGCCGCCGTCCATGGGCAGCAGGTGGAGCTGGGCCGCGCCGCCGTCGGCGGGGCGCAGGAACGCGAGCGTGCGGCCGTCCGGCGACCAGCGGGGCGAGCTGCCCGCGGCCAGACGGCGCGGCTTCGCGCCGGGGTCGTCGCAGGAGACGAGCCAGATCTCCGAGCGGTTCTCGTCGGCGTCCCGGTCGACGGTCGTCAGCGTGTACGCGACCGCGCCGCCGTCGGGGCGCAGCGCGGGATCGGACGGGACGGCGAAACGGTGCAGGTCCTCCAAGGCGAGTCGTGGCATATCCGAACCGTAGGCCACCGTTTCGCCTCCTGCTTCGGCGTGCGCGACGAACAGGGCCGCCCCCGTTGTGCTCACCGCCAACCGGGTTCGGGGACCTCCGGGGAGGGGCTCGTGTACAGGAGGTGACGGCCGGTCGGGGAGAATGTGGAGGTCAACGTCGAAAGTGAAGGTCCCGCGCCGATTTCTGCACCACTCGCCCCGCGTCTCCCCCCGCATCTCCCCCGAATCTCCCCCGAATCTCCCCCGAACAGCGGTCCCGCTCAGGTGGCCCGCGAGAATGGATGGTCAGCCATGGTCGGCAAGCCGGAACGCCACGTCGCCGTGTTCGGCGCCGGATACATCGGTCTGGTGACCGGCGCCTGCCTGGCCGAGCTCGGCCACCGGGTGGTCGTCCGCGACATCGACCCGGACAAGGTCGCGCTGCTGCGCGCCGGCGACGTGCCCATCTACGAGCCGGGCCTGGGCGACCTGATCGCCAGGAACAAGGAGCGCCTGACCTTCACCCTCGACCTGGCCGAGACGCTCGACGGCGCCGAGATCGCCTACGTGTGCGTGGACACCCCGCCCTCGCCGTCCGGCGACGCGGACCTGTCCCGGCTGTGGACGGTGGTGAAGTCGCTGGAGGGCGCGGCGCACCTGCGGGCCGTCGTGGTGAAGTCCACCGTCCCGGTGGGCACGGGCGCACGCGTACGGGCCGCGCTCGACGCGGCGGGCCTGGCGCACGTCGGCTACGCCGCCAACCCCGAGTTCACCGCAGAGGGCCGGGCGGTCACCGACTTCCTGCGTCCCGACCGCATCGTCATCGGCTCGGCCGACGAGGCCACCGCCGCCCTGATCGCCGAACTGCACGAGGGTGTCGAGGGCCCGGTCGTGGTGATGGACGTGCGCTCGGCCGAGATGGTCAAGCTGGCCTCCAACGCGCTGCTCGCCACGAAGATCAGCTTCATCAACGAGATCGCCACCCTGTGCGAGAAGACCGGCGCCGACGTCGAGGAGGTCGCCCGCGCCGTCGGCCTCGACCACCGCCTCGGCCCCCACTTCCTGCGGCCCGGCATCGGCTGGGGCGGCTCCTGCTTCCCCAAGGACTCCGAGGCGCTGCGCCAGCTCGCCAGCAACACCGGCTACCACCTGCAGCTCCTGTCGGCCGTCATCGACGTCAACAACCTGCAGAAGCGCCGCGCCGTGCAGAAGCTCCACGACGAGCTGGGCACGCTGGCGGGCATGCGGGTGGCGCTGCTCGGGCTGACGTTCAAGCCCGGCACCGACGACATGCGCGAGGCGCCCAGCACGGTGCTGGCCGCCCGGCTGCTGGCCGAGGGGGCCGAGGTGCGCTGCTGGGACCCGATGGCCCGCCCGGCCGCCGTGGAGCCGTGGAGCTCGACGACCCGGCACCCGACGCCGGAGCTGGCGCTGGAGGGGGCCGACGCGGCGATCGTGGTCACCGAGTGGCCGCAGCTGAAGGAGGTCGACTGGGCGGGCGCGGCGTCGGTGATGCGCCGGCCGGTGCTCTACGACGGCCGCAACCTGTTCGATCCGGCGGCGATGCGGGAGCTCGGCTACACGTACATGAGCGTCGGAAGGCCCTGATCCGGCCGCCGGAATAAACCGTTGCGGCGCGGTGCTGAAGGCCGCACTATGTTCCTCATGTTCCAGCACGCTCACCTCGCGACGCCCGCACTGCCGGGCGCGCTCGGGCGTGCCTGCGACGGCCTGGAGCGCTGACCTCTTCCCGTACGTCCACGTGACCCGGCGGGGAGAGGTTGACCGGCCCTTCACACGGGTCACGCCGAAACTCCAGGTCCTGAGGGAAGGAACCATGGCCAAGCAGGCCTACGTACGCAACAAGCCGCATCTCAACATCGGCACCATGGGCCACGTCGACCACGGCAAGACGACGCTGACCGCCGCCATCACGAAGGTGCTGGCCGCGCGCGGGCAGGCCACGTACACCCCGTTCGAGCGGATCGACCGCACCCCGGAGGAGGCCTCCAGGGGGATCACGATCAACATCTCGCACGTCGAGTACGAGACCGCCACCAGGCACTACGCCCACGTGGACATGCCGGGCCACGCCGACTACGTGAAGAACATGATCACGGGGGCGGCGCAGCTCGACGGCGCGATCCTCGTCGTGTCCGCGCACGACGGCATCATGCCGCAGACCAGGGAGCACGTGCTGCTCGCCAAGCGCGTCGGCGTCGAGCACCTGGTCGTGGCCGTCAACAAGGCCGACGGCGCCGACCCGGAGCTCATCGACCTGGTCGAGCTGGAGCTGCAGGAGCTGCTCGCCGAGCACGGCTACCGCGACGTCCCGATGGTCCGGGTGTCCGGGCTGCGGGCGCTCGAGGGCGACCCCGTCTGGACGGCGTCGATCGACGAGCTGCTGCGCGCGGTGGACGAGCACATCCCCGTGCCCGTGCGGTACGTGGACGCGCCGTTCCTGATGCCGGTCGAGAACGTGCTGACGGTCACCGGCCGCGGCACGGTCGTCACCGGCGCCATCGAGCGCGGCACGGTCCGGGTCGGCGACACGGTCGAGGCGGTCGGGTTCGGCGACGGGTTCTCCGCCGTCGTGACGGGCGTCGAGACGTTCGGCAAGACGATGGAGCGGGGCGAGGCCGGCGACAACGCCGCCGTGCTGCTGCGCGGGGTCCGCAGGGACCAGGTGCGCAGGGGCATGGTGCTGGCCGCGCCCGGCAGCCAGCGGGCCCTCGGCTCGTTCACCGCCCGCGTCTACCTCCTCACGCCGGAGGAGGGCGGTCGGCGGCGGCCGATCGCGTCCGGTTACCGGCCGCAGTTCTACCTGCGCACGACGGACGTGCCCGGTGAGCTCGTCCTGCCCGCCGACACCCTCGCCCGTCCGGGTGAGACGGTGGAGGTGGCGGTCGAGCTGGGCAAGGCGGTGGCGCTGGAGGCGGGGCTCGGCTTCGCGATCCGCGAGGGCGGCCTCACGGTCGGCGCCGGCACCGTCCTCAGCGCTCCGGCTGAGATCGTCCGGCCCTCCGCTCCGGCGGAGGTCGCCTGACACCCCTGGCGGAGGTCGCCTGACCTCCGCCAGGGCAGGTCATCCACCCGCCGACGGCCGGGTCCCGTCCTTCGGGGCCCGGCCTTTTCCCATCAGGCCCGGTCGAAGCGGAGGCGGAGGGTGGTCCGGCGGGCCAGCAGGTCGTAGGCGGGCAGCGGGCGCGGGCCGCAGGTGGCCGTGCCGATGCCCTGGTGGGCGAGGTCGAGGTGGAGGTGGAGCCGGTCCCCCGCCACCAGGTCGGGCCGGTGCCGGGCGGCGGCCAGCTCGGCGGCGCTCCAGCGGCGCGCGGTCAGGCCGAACGTGGGCTCGCCGGACACCCGGAACCCGCCGAGCTCGGCCCACCGCACGTCGGCGCGGTGCCCGTTCTCCTGCGGGCGGACGTACGGCGTCTGCAGTTCCTCGACCGTGGCCGACCACCGGCCGACCCGGGCCGCCATGCCCGTGTCCGGGTACGCCTCCCCTGGCCCCGGCCCGAACCACGTCACCCGGTCCACCGCGGCGCCGGGCAGCGTCATCGTCACCCCGATCCGCGCGACCGGGTCGCGCCAGTCGCCCTCCGGCTCGATGTCGAGGACGAGCCGCAGGCCGCCGTCGAACGTCCACCGGTACGTGGCCAGCATCCCCAGGTTCGTCGCCGCCGGCGCGACCCTGGTGCGCACGACCAGTTCCTCGCCCGCGGTGATCTCGTCCACCCGGTGGGTGAGCCGATCCAGGCCGAGCCGGTGCCACTTGTCCGCCAGGCCGTCGGCGCGGTCGTTGTCGGTCGGGGCCCGCCACAGGTCGAGCCGGGGCCCCTCCACCTCCGTCCCGAACAGCCGCACGAGCCGCCCGGTGACCGCGTCGAACGCGCTGTCCCCCGCGATCAGCTCGTCGCGGGCGCCCGCGCCTCCGCCGTACCGGAGCCCGACGCCGTCACGCGACTCGCCACCGTCACGCGACTCGCCGCCGGCCACCACTCCGGCGTCGATCACCTCACCGCCGGCCGGCTCGGTGGCGGTGCGGGTGAAGGCCGTGAGCAGGTCGTTCGGCGCGGGGTCGTGCAGGGTCAGCAGCGCCTGTCCCCAGGCCACCTCGTGCCCGGCCGGCGCCCACGGCTCGTCCGCGGCCAGCTCGGCGCGTACGGTCAGCCACCGCTCACCGCCGGGCCCGTCAGGGAAGCCGGGCAGCTTGCACTCGCCGCCCTGCGCGGGCACGTCGAGGCGGTGCTCGGCGACGGTCTCCCCCTCGACCTGCACGGTGGCCACGAACCGCAGATGGGACAGGTCGGTGAAACCGTGGCCGTTGACCACCCGCACGACCCCGTCGCCGAACTCGAACGTGACCGGTTCGAACACCTTCTTCAGGTCGATCAGCCCGGGGGACGGCGTCCGGTCGGGGAACACGAGCCCGTCGATGACGAAGTTCCCGTCGTGCACGAGCTCGCCGTAGTCGCCGCCGTAGGCGTACCCGTGCTCGGGATGCGTCAGGCCGTGGTCGATCCACTCCCAGATGAACCCGCCGGCCAGCCGCGGATAGCGTTCGAACAGCTCCTGGTACTCGGCCAGGCCGCCGGGCCCGTTGCCCATGGCGTGGGCGTACTCGCACTGCAGGAACGGCATTTGCCGCCGCCGCGCGTCCAGCTCGGGATCGTCGAGCGGGTCCTCCTCGCGCCGGCCGATGGCCTCGACCTCGGCGTGGGAGGCGTACATGCGGGAGTAGACGTCGGTGTGGGCGCACGACCAGTCGCCCTCGTAGTGCAGCGGCCTGGACGGGTCGCGCTCGCGCGTCCAGTCCGCCATGACGGCCAGGTTGCGGCCGACGCCGGCCTCGTTGCCGAGCGACCACATGATGACGCTGGGGTGGTTCTTGTCGCGTTCGACCATCCGGCGCATGCGGTCGAGCAGAGCGTCCTCGTAGCGGGGGTCGTCGGTGGGGTTGCCGCGCCAGCCGAACCCGCCGAAGCCGTGGGTCTCCAGGTCGCACTCGTCGATCACCCACAGGCCCAGCTCGTCGCACAGGTCGAGGAAGTCGGGGTGCGGCGGGTAGTGGCTGGTCCTGACCGCGTTGACGTTGTGCCGCTTCATCAGCAGCACGTCCTCGCGCATCGTCTCGTACGGCACCGCGCGCCCGTGCTCCGGGTGGAACTCGTGCCGGTTGACGCCCTTGAGCAGCAGCGGCCGGCCGTTGGCCAGGAGCACGCTGTCCACGATGGAGATGGTGCGGAAGCCGACGCGCAGCCGTACGGTCTCGCCGGGGCAGGTCACCACGGCGTCGTAGAGGTGCGGGGTCTCGGCCGTCCACGGCCGGACGTCGAGCGTGATCTCGGCGCCCGGTTCGAGGCCCTCGACGCCGAGTTCGGGGACGCTCAGCGTGCCGGGGCCGTCGAAGCTCAGCGTGCCGCGCCCATCCTGGTAGGAGGCGCGCACGAAGACGTCGGCGGCGGAGCGGGTGAGCGTGACGTCGCGGAAGATGCCGGGCAGCCACCACATGTCCTGGTCCTCCAGGTACGTGGCGGCCGACCACTGGTGCACGCGCACGGCCAGCACGTTGCGGCCGGGACGCAGGTACGGGCCGGCGTCGTACTCGACGGGCAGCCGGCTGCCCGTCGAGAAGCCCAGTTCGTGGCCGTTGAGCCAGACGCGGGCGAAGGACTCCGCGCCCTCGAACCGCAGCCGCCCGCCGGTCCAGCCCTCGGGCAGGTCGAAGGCGCGGCGGTAGTCGCCTGTGGGGTTCTCGTCGGGGACCCGCGGCGGGTCCACGGGGATCGGGTAGACGACGTTGGTGTAGGCGGGCGCGCCGTGACCGTGCAGGACCCAGTGGGACGGCACGGGGAGGTCGTCCCAGCCCGAGTCGTCATAATCGGGTCCGGCGAAGTCCTCGGGGACGTTCGCGGTCGGCGACAGGCGGAAGCGCCACGTCCCGTTGAGATCGAGGGAAGGGGCGTCTGTACGGAAGGCTGCCCGGGGTTCGAGGCGGCCCGAACCGGGGGAGAAGGTTTCGAGGTCCATCACGGCCGAGCCTAGAGGTTCGACCTGGTTTCGTCAGCGTTGAGGTCTTCGTCCGTAACGGATCACCCCTCGAACGGGCCCGCGGCCCGGCTGGTACGACGGTCGGAGGACGACACGCCCCCGGCCTCCGGCGCCCGCCTACCCGCACCCGACCCGCCGGACATACCCGATACGCCCGGCGTCCCCGACGCGCCAGAGATGTCGGCCGGGCCCGGCGGCGAGCCGCCGACGGCCGGTGGCGAGGCGGCGAGGTAGCCGGCCAGCAGGGCCTCGGCGACCGCGCCCACGGCGTCGTCGTCCGGCAGGAAGCCGGGGCTGTGCAGGCCGGCCGCGGTGTCCACGCCCACGAACATCATCAGCGACGGCGCCACCTCGCCGTAACGCGCGAAGTCGTCGGCCCCGCACGAGCGCAGTTCGTCGTCCACCGTCCACCCCTGCTCCCGCAGCCGTTCCCCCGCCCGCACCGCCAAGGCCCGGTCGTTGACCAGGATCGGCTCGCCGGGCAGGATCTCGACCTCGGCCACGCACCCGTACGCCCGCGCGGTGTCCTCCACCACCTGGGCGAACCGCTCGTGCAGCCGCTCGCGCCACTTGCGGGACATCGTCCGCAGCGTGCCCCTGGCCACCGCCTCACCGGGAACGGCGTTGGGTGTGCTGCCCGCGTTCACCGTCCCGAACGTGACGACGGTCGGCACCATGGGATCGGCGACCCTGCTGACCAGTTGCTGCGCCGCCACGATCACCTGCGCCATGGCCAGCACCGGGTCCCGGGTCAGATGCGGGTAGGCGGCGTGCCCCTCGGCTCCCCTGACGGTCACCCTGAACTCGTCGGCCGAGGCGTTCACCGGCCCGGGCGCACAGGCGATCGTGCCCCCGGCCAGCACCGGCTGCACGTGAGCGCCGATCATGGCATGCACCCGGTGCCGCCCGAGCACCCCGGAGGAGACGACGTCGAGCGCCCCGGAGGGAAAGGTCTCCTCGCGCGGCTGCAACACGACCAGCAACGGCGCGAGAACGTGTGTAGCGCGGGCCTGTGCCTCGCAGGCGCCGGTCGCGGCGACGGCGGCGGCCAGGGCGAGGACGGCGGCGAGGTGGACGTCGTGGCCGCAGGCGTGCATGGCGCCGTTGACGGACGCCCACGGCACGCCCGTCTGCTCGGCGATGGGCAGCGCGTCCAGTTCGCCGCGCATCCCCACCGACGGCCCCGCCCCGCCGATCCGCAGCACCGCGCCCGTGCCCGCCACGTGCTCCACGGCTCCCTCCGGCAGCGCGTCGAGCACCCGCTTGAGCGTGGGCTCCTCCTGGCCCGACACCCTGGGCAGGGCGTGCAGCTCGCGCCGCAACGCCGCCGCGGCGGGCAGCTCCCGGCTCAGCGCCTCCCGCAACGCCACCCGCGGCGCCGCCCCCCGATCAGCCCCCGAATCAGCCCCCCGGCCGTTCGCACTCACTACTCACTGCCCCCGCTCGAAAATCACCGGACCACGAACGCCTCTCTCATCCCCCGGATCCCAGCTCGTAGACACGGCGCGCGTTCGACGAACCCACCATCCCGGCCACCCGCAGCGCCTGCGCCAGCGACCACTCGCCGTCCGCCACGAACCCGCCCAGCACCCGCGTCATC
Source organism: Nonomuraea maheshkhaliensis (assembly GCF_039529435.1). Lineage (NCBI taxonomy): Bacteria > Bacillati > Actinomycetota > Actinomycetes > Streptosporangiales > Streptosporangiaceae > Nonomuraea > Nonomuraea maheshkhaliensis. The sequence continues at coordinate 13,437 of NZ_BAAAMU010000113.1, read as the reverse complement.
GCCCGCCGCCACAGCAGCGCCCCCAGGTGGTGCAGCTCGGCGGGCCCGAAGGCGTCGGAGGAGAAGAGGATCTTCGCGAACGGCGCCACCTCCAGGCTCTCCGCCACCAGCGCCACGCTGCGCGCCCCCGTGTAGCTCACCCCGAGGCCGACGTCGAAGAACACGTTCGGGTACGCCTGCGCCAGAAACCCCGCATGCCGCTGGTACGGATAGCAGTGCAGGAGCACCAGGGGCACCCCGGTGGGCTCGGCCAGCTCGATCAGCCCGCGCAGCAGCAGCGGGTCGGCCCGCCGCAGGTCCACGTCGGGATCGCCGAAGCCGACGTGGAACTGCAGCGGCAGCCCCTGTTCCAGCCCGGCCCAGATCAGGTGCCGCACCAGCACCGGATCCCTCAACCGCCCACCCGACGACAGCCACCGCCCCGCGGCCTCGGTCACCTCGGCCGGCGAAGGCGGCGCGGGGTCGAAGCCGAGCCCGCACCGGTAGGCGGCGATGCTCTTGAGGCCGCGCGCCGTACGGGCCCGCTCGTCCAGCGCCTGCCCGAACCGGTCCGCGAACGCCTCCGCCGCGCACCCGGTCGCGGCCACCTGCTCGGCCACCCGTTCCAGCCGCACCACCTCGTCGGCGGGCGCCCCGCTCGCCTCCGCCATCCCCGAGGGCCCGAGCAGTTCGTCGCCGCGGTAGCCGGTCTCGACCAGGAAGTGCCTGATCCCGCTGGCGCCGAGCAGCCGCCGGTTGACCTCGGCCGCCCCGAGCCTGGCGCGCCGGGCCAGGTACTCCTCCGGCGTGCAGAAGGGATCGAGCCCGAGCACGGGCGCGCAGTGGCGCAGGACGGCGAATCCGAGCTGGGAGTCGAACTGGGTCATCCACTGCGGCACCGGGCGGTCGGACTCGGTGATCAGCTCCTCGAACGCCGTGCGCGACAGGTCGTGCGCGCTCGCCCCGTGCACGTGGTGGTCCACCAGGGGCAGCTCGTCGACGGCCTGGGTGAGCGCGGCCGGCACGAGATCGAGCTCAGCGGACATCTGCGTCTCCCTCGCGTCTGCGGTCGCACGACCTCGTTCCCCCGCCCCCTGCCCGCGACCCGCCCACCGCACACCCACGAGCCCGGCACGCACGAAGGGCCCCACGGGACGGCGACCGTCCCGTGGGGCCCTGAAGTGCGGGCCCGCCCGAGCTCCTGTCCGAGTCCGGCGAGGTCGGACAGGGGCCGGACGGGAGTCAGGCAGACCGGGCGGCGGTCAGGCGGCGGCCTTGGCGGTCGTCGTCACGGTCGCCTGCCGGGTGACGCCGCTGACCGTGACGGCCACCGTGACCCGGCCGGCGCGCAGTGCCGTCAGCGTGCCCGTGGCCGGGTCGAGCACCGCCACGTGCCAGGGCTTGGCCGTCCTGCGCGGGCCGACGTGCAGGTTCGGCGAGCCGGACCAGGCGGCCGACACCGGGTACGCGGCCGGCACCGTCCTCGTGCCCTGCGCCAGCGAGGCCGTCACGGTGGCGGGCTTGCCGACCGCGACCGCGTCGGGGACGGTGAGCGTGAGCTCGTCCACGTGCGGCCGGACCTGCGTGCCGATCCAGTCGGGCGCGTCGGCGAACCAGTTGCGCTTGACGTGCTCGGCCTCGGCCCGAGTCACCGGGTCCACGCCCCACAGCGACCAGCCGGTGAACCCGCCGTCGTCGGGCGCGGTGGCGGGGTTCTTGCCGGAGTTGCCGTTGATGAAGTACGGCACCGCGTCCACGTGGGAGGCGTGGAAGGTGCCCACGTGCGCCCCGATGAACGCCGCCCCCTTGCCGGTGGTGCGCTGGAAGTCGGCCAGCCAGCCCTCGACCAGCGCGGCCTCCTTGCGGTCGCCGAGCTGGCTGCCCTTGCCGGGCGTCGGGTCGCGCGGCGGCACGTGGAACAGGACGGTGACCGACCCGATCGAGGCGTCCTCGGCCGCCTGGTCGAGCTGGGCCCGCAGCATGGCCACCTGGTCGTAGCCGCCGCCCCTGAGGTTGAGGCGGGAGGTGTCCAGGGTGATGAAGCGGGTGCCCTTGTGGTCGAAGGTCCCGTACGTGTCGCCGAAGACGGCCTGGAAGTTGTCGATCTTGCCGCCCATGACCTCATGGTTGCCCGGGATGTAGTGATATTTCACCGTTCCGCCGAGCTCTTCGTCGAGGATCCGCTTCGCCAGCGCGAAGTCCTCGGGCGACGCCTCGTCCACCAGGTCACCGTTGATCAGCAGGAAGTCCGGCTTGGCCGCCTTGATCTCGCGCAGCGTGCGGCGCGCGTTCTTGACGATGTCGCTGTCCGGATCCCTGGCCACGAACTGCGCGTCCGACATGACCGCGAACCGCCACGGCATCGTCGCCACCTCGGCCTCGACCACCGGGTCGGCCACCTTGGGCGCGGCCGGGGCCTCGACCGACGGCGGCACCTTGGCCACCAGGCCGTCGATGAGGATCTCGTTGGTGTAGGCCACGTCGGCCTTGGTCTCGGCCACGTAGAAGCGGCGCAGCTTGAGCGGGTAGGTGACGCCGGGCGGCACGGTGAACTCGACGAACTTCCAGCCGGTCCACGTCATGTACGGCCCGCGCAGGATCTGCGACTGCCCGAGCCCGTCGTAGAACTCCAGGCTCGGCCACTCCCCCTTGCCGGTGGAGTTGATCCACAGCCCGAACCCCTGCGGCTGCCCGTCCACCACGATCTGCTGCGGCGGGCTGGCGTAGGCGGCGCGGGTGGCGGTGGAGGTGGAGAAGTCGTAGGAGAGCTTGAGCCCGCCGCCGCTCTGACCCGGCGCGGCCGACAGCTTGCCGGTGGCGCGGGCGGCGGCGAACGTCCACGAGGCCGCGTCCTCGAAGTCGGCGACCGGCTTGTCCTCGAACCCGACCGTCACCGGCACCGCCGTGGTCATCTTGCCGACCTTGGCGGTGATCAGCCCGGATCCGGTGGCGCCCTTGGCCTTGACGGTGAAGTAGCCCTGCTCGGCGGCCGTCACCTCGAACACGTTCTTGTCGTAGTCGAGCGTGAGGTCGGCGGGCTCGATGGGCGCGGAGTTGCCGTTGCGGTCGTAGCCGACCACGCCGAACGTGGCCGTCTCGCCCTGGCCGGCGATGCCGAGCCGGTCGGCGGTGGCGCCGAGCCGCTCCAGCGGCTGCAGCACGGTCAGGTCGATGCTGCCCTTGGCGCCGCCGCGCGCGGCGGTGACGGTGGTCTGGCCGGGCACGAGGGCGTGGAACCTGCCGTCGCGCACGACGCCGTGCACGGCCGGGTTCGAGCGCCAGGACGGGGCGCCGGCGGCGGGGCCGTACGTCTCGTCGTAGCCGGAGGCGCGCAGCCGCCTGGTGAGGCCCGGGAAGACGCGGTCGGGGCGCCCGCCCGCGACCGGCCCGACGCCGGGCGCCCTGGCCAGGTCGCTCGCGGTCTCCAGCCAGAAGCCCTTGAGCTTGCCGCTGCCCGCCGGCGCGTAGAGCGCGAGGCCGTTGGGGACGTGCCGCTCACCGCCGTCGGAGGGGCTGTTCTCCACCTGGACGTCGGCCGAGCCGGGCTCGCGGGCCAGCATGGTGGAGGAGCCGGCGTCGTCGAGGTCGAGCGCGTTCGCGACGCCGAGGTCGGCCATCATCGCGGCCAGCTCGTTCAGCGTGACGCCGCGGCTGTCGGCCTGGCGGCCGTCCACGGTCAGCAGGTACATCTTCCTGCCGTCGGCGGAGAACCCGACGGCGGTACGCGGATGCGCGGCCTGGTCGGTGGAGTTCTGCACGACTCCGTCCTTGACCAGCACCCAGTTGCCGCCCACGGCGGCCTTGACCTCGCCGCCGGCCGACGGCTTGGGCCGGTAGCGCACGTCGACCCGGTCGCCGGCCTTCAGCGCGGACAGCGCGGCGGCCCCGGCGTCGCGGCCGAGCAGGAGCGTGGTCCCGGCGGGGACGGGCCCGGTGCCGGCGGAGTCGCGTACCTCGGTGACGACGCCGTCCACCAGCACGACCTCGGCGACGGACGTGGCGCCCTCGACGGCGCGGGCCCGGTTGTAGGAGCCCCACAGGGGCGTGAACAGCCCGACGCCGCCGCTCTGCACGATCTGGTTGAACTGGGTGAGCGCGATCGGCGCGCCGCCGGAGGGGGTGGCGCTGCCCTCGAAGTACATCTTCAGCACGCGGCCGACGCCGTCGCCGCCGACGGCCACCGCGTTCTCGTGCCCGGCCACCGGCGACTGGATGAGCGCGCCGTCCTGCACGCCGATGCCCTGCGCGGCGCCGGAGTTGTTGATGTCGAAGAAGTCGCCGTTGACGGCGGCCACGGCGCGCGAGCGCCTGGCCGGCCCGGACAGCGGCTCGGTCTTGCTCACCTCGCCGGAGAACACGTAGTCGGCTTTGACGCCCGGCTTGCCGCCGAGCTCGGCGGTGACGGCGTCCGCGCGCAGCCAGCCGAGCGCGTCGTAGGTGTCGAACGAGGTGAGCGAGATGCCCGGCGCGACCGGCCGGGTCCTCTTGTCCGTCACCAGCCGCGCCTGGTCGGCGGTGGCCCGGGCGAGGAACGTGGAGGGCGCCGGATAGGAGGACGCGTCGAGCGCGTCTTCCACGGGGGGAGCGGGTTCGGCCTGCGCGGGCGCGACGAGGGCCATGGGGCCTAACACGAGCGCGGCGGCGGCCAGCAATCGGAGGGTCTGCACGACCGAACTCAATCGCTCGCGGTTATAACTTTCAAGGCTTCAGCATGAACTAAAAGAAAATTTCAGATCTTGTACGGGCCGGGGGACGCCTCTCCCCGGCCCGTACAAGCGCTCACACCTCGCCGGCGAGGACGTCGTCGCGGCGCCCCGGCTCCTCCACCGGGACGACGACCTCCTGTTCGCCCTCCTCGTCCGGGGTGCGCACGCCCGCGTGCAGCACCAGCGGCACGGCCAGGGCCACCACCATCGACAGCACGGCCGTGCCCGAGTCGTTGACCAGCATGCCCACGACGCCGCTGACCAGCGCGCCGACCAGCCCCGCCCGCAGCATCGGCCACTTGGCGAACGCCCTGGGCACCACACCCGCGCTGATCTTGCCCGGCCGCATGATCGCGAAGATCAGGAACGCCAGCCCGGCCAGCACGATCGGCATGAGGTTGGGCGAGAGCAGGGTGTTCAGCATCGCGCCCAGCTTGCGCGCGATCATCGGCAGGAACGTCCCGTCGATCACCTGCCCGACGAACCGGCCCAGGTGCGTCTGCGCGGCGGGCGGCCGCAGGAAGTCGAGCACGGCGATGATCGAGACCGCCACCCCGCCCAGCACGCAGAACCCGGCCAGCTTCAGCACCGACACCTTGCGGCCCGCGATGAGCAGCGCGGTGACGGCGATGCCCGGCACGAACGCGATCACGCCGCCGAAGTCGCTGCCCACGCCCGGCCAGCCCGCCAGCAGCATGGCGACCACGCCCAGCGTCACCACCCCGCCGACGGCGGCCCGCTGGTGGCCGGCCCGCACGAGGTACTGGGCGGCGATGGCGGTGCCCAGGAGCACGGCGGTGGACAGCAGCGCGAACGGGATGTTGGCCAGGCCGTAGTAGCGCCCGCCGACCACGGCGGTGTAGCCCATGAGGCTGTTGAACTGCAGCGTCGTCCCGGTCAGCAGGTCGAACACGAGCACCGCCGCGGTGATCGCGGCCACCGTCGCGGGCGGCCCGAGCGGGTCGCGCCGCCACGGGCCGAGCAACGCCACGGCGGCGATCAGCGCCGTGGTCCCCAGCACGCCACCGAGCAGCGTCACGACCACGTACGGGCTGCGGTCCCACGACAGCAGGTTGACCGCGTACGTGGAGACCGGCATGGCGGCCAGCACGATGGCGGCGGCGCCGACCAGGCCGTGCCGCCTGCGCCGGGTGAGCAGGAAGTAGGCCAGCGCGTAGAAGGCGACGGTGACGGTGGCGAAGGCGGTGAAGAAGATGCCCGTCATGCCGCGTACGGTCACCCCGGCCATGTCGTCCCTGGCCAGGTCGGCGGGGGTGGTGGGCGCGCCGAGCCGCCACGGCACCCCGAGCACGGTGTCCGGCACCGCGACGCCGGCGGCGTTCAGGATGGTGGGCGTGATGTCGGGCAGCACGACGATGTCGCCGCGCCGGGTGGAGTTCGCCCCGACGGCGGGGCCCGCCACGCCGGAGACCGCTTCCGTGCCCGCGCGCTTCCACATGGTCACCCGCAGGTGCGGAACGGAGCCGTGGTCGCCGACGCCGGCCAGCACGATCTCGGTGCCGGCGGGCAGCCGGTCGAGTGCCGCGCCCACCTGGGCGTCGGCCCGGCGGGCCAGCTCGCGCCGCTGCTCGGGCGCGATGGCGTCGGGCTCCTGCGGCAGCCGGTCGTCACGCAGGTACGGCTCGATGAGGGCGGGCACGTCCACGGCCAGCACCTGGCAGCGCGACCAGTCGGCCAGGCCGGCCGGGTCGGCGGCGTACAGGTCGACCTTGCCCTCGCGGTCGGCGAGCACCAGCGCGGCGCCCCTGCCCACGGCGGCGGTGCACTTGCCCGCGGCGTGCACGGCGGAGCCGAGCGTGCCCGCGAAGACGCCGTCGCGCAGGGCGTGCAGCTCGGGCACCTCGCGCACGAGGGCGCCCTGGCCCTGGACGACCGGCTCGGGCGGCAGCCCGCAGCGGTGCCCGACGGCCGAGCGCACGCCCGCCGACACGCTGAGCCACCCGTCGTACGGGCACGTCACGGTGCCGACGGCCTTGACCGACAGGGATCCGAGCGCGCTCTGCCCCGCCAGTTCCCACAGGCGCGGGGTGTCACGCGGGTCGATGTCGTCCCACAGCAGTCCCGGCACCCCGATGAAGGCCACCCGTCCCCCGGCCTCGGCCTGCCTCGCGGGCACCTCCCGCGCGGGCGTGTTCCCCTCCGCGACGGCGGCGGTCGGAGCCGACCACCACAATGGGGAAAACAGCACCAATAACAGCACCCACCTCACCGTTAGCCCCCATCCGGACCTGACTGATCGACTCGGAACGCGGGCCACCCTATCGGTCCGGTGCGCTCACGCGGCGGGTTTGATGGTGACCAGATGATTCAAGGCTTCGCCATAGGAGGGTTCGAGCCAGTAGTCCGAATGCCACCGCGTCTCGGGCAGCGGCTCGCCGGGTCCTGGACGCGGCGGATCCCAGCAGAACCGGTCCACCGCGTCCCGCTGCCCGCCGGCGAGCGGATCGACCCGGCGGAAGACGGCTCCGCCGATCGGGTCGCTCAGCCGGTACAGGTTGCACCAGGTCACGGCCTCGCGTACGGCTCTCGGTCCAGGCTCGCCGAAGTAGGCGGGGAAGAAGGGCGCGTAAAGGCGGCGCAGCGGCGAGCCGTGCGTGAGCATCCGCACGCGCCCGCGCAGCGCCGGATCGAGCTGCAGGACCACGGCGGCGGCGATCACGCTGCCCTGGCTGTGCCCCGACAGCACGACCTGGTCCCGCTCGGTGGCGGCCAGCGTGCCGATCCTGGCCGTCAGCTCGGGCACGACCCGCTCGGTGTAGCAGGGCGGCGCGAGCGGGTGGATGGCGCGGGGCCAGAACGTCGCGACGTCCCACAGCACGCCGACCGTCCTGCGCAGGCGTGGGTCGCGGTACGTGCGGCGGCCGAGCAGCGCGAGCCCGGAGATGAGCGCCACCAGGGCCCATCCGCCGAACGAGGCGGCCCGCCCGGCGAGGCCGCCGTCCGGGGTGATCAGCCGTAGCTGGTGGATCGTGACCACGGTGGCGGATCCGGCGACCCCGATGCCGGTGAGCACGCCCATCACGAGGCCGGCGCGGTCGGTGAGCGAGGCCAGCGCCCACGTGCGCGCGACGGCCTCGGCGTCCTCGCGTTCGAGATAGTACGGCTTGAGCTCCGGCGCCAGCCGCCTGGCCTCGGCCCGCCGGATCAGCCACAGCACCACGGTCACCGCGGCCAGCCCGAGGGGCAGCACCTGCACCAGGGCGGCCGCGCACCAGACGGGGTCGTCGAGGAACAGCCGGCGGCCGGGCGGGCGCGGGCGGCCGGTCATGGCGGGGTCGCCGAAGAAGGCCGCCGTGCAGAACAGCACGCCGAGCGCGAGCACGTTGGCGCCGCCGGCGGCGATCATCAGCACGATCCAGGCGCCCACCCCGCCCATGGCCGGCCGCTCCCCCGGCACCGCCTCCCGCTCCTCGGGCTGACCGGGCTCGACGGGTGCGGCGGGATCGGGTGATTCGTCCGGCACGCCGGACGTGGCGGGCTCATCAGGGGCGGGCTCGTCAGGGGCGGGCTCGTCAGGGGCGGGGCGGCGGGTCTGGTGGTCCAGGCGGGCGAGCAGGCACGTGGAGATCAGGATGAACAGGCCGAGCGCGAGTGTCAGCGCGTACTGGAACGTTCCAATGCCGACGCCGGGCAGGCGCCACAGCGACGTCCCCGCGGAACCCGCCGGCAGCCCCACCAGCGCGGCCCCCACCGTGGCCAGGAACACCAGCGGCGCCGCCACCCGCAGCCAATGGACGGAGGGCGTGAGCCAGCGCGGCGCCCGCCGTCCCGAGCGCGGGTCCACCCGCCTGGCGGTCCACGGCAGCACGGCCAGCACGGCGGCGGCCAGTTGCACGCCCGCGTTGGCCACCGTCAGGGCGAGCCCGGGGAACGTCTCCACGAAGGGCGCCGACACCGCCACCCCGATGGAGGCGAGCGAGAAGGCCACGTGCACCACCCGCAGCCGCCACACCGGCGCGCCGCCCCGCCACAACCGCGGCCTGGCCAGCAGCACATCGCCCGGCCCCGCGGACCGGGACCCCGGCGAGGCGCCGGGCTGGGACTCGGGCGGCCCCGGCTCGGCGCCGGGCGGTGCGGGGGTGTTCTCGTCGCGGCGCCAGGTGCGGCGGGCGATCCACCACAGCAGGACGACGAGCAGCAGCGGCACGAGCGCCGTGACCGCCAGCCGCTTGGACGGCTCCGCGCCCCACAACGTGCCGAGCCAGCCGATCCAGCCGGGCGCCGTGGCGAGGGTGCAGGCGCGCCCGGCGGCGGTGCACTGCCAGCCGACGAGGTCCACCGCCGCCCGGGTGACGGCCCCGACGAGGGTGCCGGTGAGCAGCAGGGCGAACAGCCGCTGCGCCGCCTCGGTGGCGTGCCGCAGCCGCTTCCCGCCGGCGGGCCTGGGGAGCATGAAGTAGGACAGGTTCGCCAGCGAGAACGGCAGCAGGAGCAGCCACAGCGCGATCGTCCTGCCGCCCGAGGTGAGGTTGCCCCAGGCGTAGGCCTCCCGGTGGCGGACGCCCGGCACGTCGGGGTGCTCGCCGGTCGTCGGCCCGCCCGGCCACCAGCGCCGGTAGAACCCGGTGGTGCCGTCGCCCGCGACGAGGCGGGGGTGGGGATGGTTGAGTATGCCGGCCGGGGGCGTGCCGGAGACGCCGTGCACCCGTAGTTCGGTCACGCCCCCACAGGTCTGGTCGATGAATCCATCCACATGGCCATGATTCCGTCTACTCATGGTCACGTACAGTGATTGGCCGATTACTTTACGGTGACGGCTACGACTTCGTCGCCCCCGCGGTGAGCCCGGTGATCAGATGGCGCTGCACCAGCAGGAAGACCGCCCCGGCCGGGATGGCGATGAGCACGGCGGAGGCCGTCATCAGCCCCCAGTCGGACCAGTGCTGGCCGATGAACTGCTGCAGCCCGACGCCGAGCGTGCGCTTGTCCTCCTGCGACATGAACACGGTGGCGTAGCCGACCTCGCCCCAGGCGGTCATGAAGCAGTAGAACGCCGTGACCGCGATGCCGGGCCGGGCCAGCGGCAGCACCACGCGCCAGAAGACGCCGAACGGGGTCAGCCCGTCGACCATGCCGGCCTGGTCGATCTCTATCGGGACGGTGTCGAAGTAGCTCTTCATCATCCAGGCGCAGAACGGCACCGCGATCGTCATGTAGGCGATCACCAGGCCGGGGATCTGGTTGAGCAGGCCGAGGCCGGCCATCAGGTTGTACAGCGGGACGATGAGGATGGCCACGGGGAACATCTGGGTGATCAGCAGCAGCCACATCACCGAACGGTGGCCTGGGAAGCGGAACCGGCTGACCGCGTACCCGGTGGTCGCCGCCAGGAACACGCCGAGCACCATCGTCAGGCCGGCGGTCAGCACGCTGTTGAGCAGCCACCGGGGGAACTCGGTGGCGGTCAGCACGCGGACGTAGTTGTCCAGCGAGGAGTTGTTGAACAGCTGCAGCTCGGCCGACAGCCAGCTGTCGCGCGGCTTGAGCGAGGTCAGCACGAGCCAGACGACCGGGAACAGGGAGATCGCCACGGCGAGCAGCAGGCCGGCGTGCAGCCCGGCGGAGGCCAGCGGGCCGCGCTCGCCGCGCGGCCGGGTCGTGGTGCTCACGCGTGGCCTGCTCGTGGTGCTCACCATGGGTCTCCTTGACTGCGCAGGGTACGCCGGTAGCCGACGGCCAGGACGACCAGCATGGCCAGGATGATCACACCCCAGGCCGCCGACCCGGAGTAGTTGCGGATGCCGGTGAACGCCTCGCGGAAGGCGTAGGTGACGAGGATCTCGGTCTCGCTGCCGGGCCCGCCCCGGGTGACGAGGAAGATGATGGGGAACATGTTGAACGTCCAGATGGTGCCCAGCAGCACCACCGTGGTGGACACCTGGCGCAGGCCGGGCAGCGTGATCGCCCTGAACCGCTGCCAGGGTCCCGCGCCGTCCACCTCGGCGGCCTCGTACAGCTCGGCGGGGATCGACTGCAGGCCGCCGAGCAGGGCGACCATCATGAACGGCACCCCGATCCACACGTTGACCGCGATCACCGCGATCTTCGCGGTGGTCGGGTCGTCCAGCCAGCCGACCCCGCTCAGCCCGGCCAGCTTGAGGAAGCCGTTGATGACGCCGTAGTCGCTGTTGTAGAGGTAGCGCCAGATGAAGGCGGCCACGAACGCGGGCACCGCCCACGGCAGGATCAGCAGCACCCGGTAGAGGGAGCGGAAGCGCAGCTTGCGGTTGAGCATGACGGCCAGGCCCAGGCCGATGCCGTAGTGCAGAGCGACGCAGGCCGCCGTCCAGACGACGGTCCACAGCAGCTTGTCCCAGAAGACGCTGCTGGTCAGGATCTGCAGGTAGTTGTCCAGGCCGACGAACTCATAGGTGGCCGGGATGACGTTGACGCCGATGGTGCGGCCGATGTTCGCCTCGGTCGCGTCCGTCAGCGACAGGTAGAGGCCCCGCGCGAGTGGCCAGCCGATCAGCACCGCCATCACGATCAGCACCGGAGCGATCATCGCCCACGCGTACCAGTGGGTGGCGATCGAGCGCCGCAGCCGTCCTGGACTGTCGCGGCGACGGGCGCGGGCGGGGCCGCCCGCGGCCTTCACCTGTCCGGTCGACACCGCCACGGGTCAGCTCCAGTCCTTCATGATCCCGCGGTACTGCTCGTCGACCTGCTTGAGCATGTCCGCCGGCGCGGACTTGCCGCCGACGAGCGCCTGATAGCCCTCAAGGAGCGGCTGGAAGAGCTGGCCGCCCTCGGGGATCCACGGGCGCGGCACGGCCGTGTCCATGATCGGCTTGAACACCGACACGTCCGCGTTGCCCTGGACGTCGGGGTTGTCGTAGGCGGAGGTCCTGGTCGGCAGCAGGCTGATCTCCTTGGCGATCTTCGCCTGGGCCTCCGCCGTGGTCATGAAGCGGACGAACTCGTACGCCGCCGGGATGTTCTTCGAGCCGGCGTAGATGGCCAGGTTCCAGCCGCCCGTGGGGGCCGCGGCCTTCATCGAGCCAGCCGGGACCGGCGCGATGCCCAGGTTCGCCTTGTCCTTGAACTCCTTGCCCTGGTAGATCTCCGACAGGGCCCACGGCCCGTTGTAGATCATCGCCGCCTTGCCCTCCTTGAGGGCCGTCATCGCGTTGGCGTAGCTCTCGGTGGTGGCGGGCTTGGGGGCCGCGCCCGAGCTGATCAGGTCGGCGACGGTCTCCATGGCCTTCACGTTCGCCGGGGAGTTGACCACGACCTTCTTGTTGGCGACGTCGAGCAGGTCGCCGCCCTCGCCGTACATGAAGGGCAGCAGGAAGTAGGAGTCGACGTTGAGCGCGAGGCCCTCGGCGTCGGTCTTGGCCTTGACGTCGAGCGCGGTCTGCTTGAGCTCGGCGATCGTCTTGGGGGCCTCCTCGTGGCCGGCCTCCTTCAGCAGCCGCTTGTTGTAGATGAGCGCCAGCGTGTCGGTCACCTGCGGCACCGCGTACGTCTTGCCGCCGAACTTGGTGCTGCTGAGCGGGCCGGGCAGGAAGTCCTCGGGCTTGTCCACGGCCCGGCTGCCGTCCAGCGGCTGCAGGTAGCCCAGCGAGGCGAACTGCGAGGTCCAGGCCACCTCGGACCGGATCACGTCGGGGGCGCCGGTCCCGGCCTGCGCGGCCGTCTGGAACTGGTTCTGCGCCTGGTCCGACGGCACGTTCACATAGTTGACCTTGACCTGCGGGTACTTGGCCTGGAACTCCTTGATCAACGCCTGGAAGGTCGGTCCTTCACTGTCCGGGCGCGTCGTGTCCCACCACGTCACTTCGCCGCTGACCTTCGACGGGTCGGAGACCGACGCGGCGGGAGCGGCGCTCTCGCCACCGCCGCCGCCACAGGCGGCCAGCGCCAGAGTCACCGCGGCGACGGCCGCCGCTGACGGTAAAAGTCGTCGCATGTCCTTCTCCTCACAGCTCTGTCGGAGGTCGGAGTAAGCCGGAGGTTACGCCGACGGAACGCTCGCCGGTAGATGGCGGCGCAAGGTTTCTGCAAGTAGTTACCAGAGTGAGGCATTTGATTTCTGAAATTTCCAGAAAGCGTTGCAAAGATCGTAGACGCTCCGTAATCTCCCGGCAACATTCCGGGCGGGTCCGCGAGCGGGCGGGCGGCCGGGGAACACCGCGTCGTACCGCGTCGCCGCCGCCTTGACGGGAAGCATGAACGGGAAGCATGAACGGGAACGCACGAGCGGGAAGCACGAACGGAAGCGCGAAGGCGGACGGGAATCACGAGAGCGGGGCGAAGATCCTGAAGCACGACATCCGCGAGTCGCCCTGCGGCGAGGCCAGGGCCCACTGGATCTACCGCGGCACCGTGGCCTGGCGGGCCGGGCCGGCGGCGCGCCACTTCCTGGCCTTCAGCGCCGGCGGTGGCATCACGTGCCGGGACGGTGACCTGCGCGGCGTGCGAGGGCTGATCCGGCTGCTGCCCGGCGCCCTGAGCGAGGAGCAGCGGCGCGCGTGGCCGCACCTGGCCGCCCTGCCCGCGTTCACGGTGCATCCCGGGGACGTGGGGCTGGTCGGCGAGGCGTTGCGCGGGCTGGTGGTGGCCGGCTGCCGGGACGGCTCGGGCGCGCTGGTGGCCGCGACCGGCGTGCAGATCCCGGGCGTGCTCGACGACCTCTACGCGGCCCGCGCCCTGACCGAGCCGCTCGGCCCATCGCTCGTCCCATCCGGCGGCCCGGCGGGCGACCTGTCCGGCGGCCCGTCGGACGGCT
>NZ_BAAAMU010000112.1:0-33585 GCF_039529435.1 Nonomuraea maheshkhaliensis | reverse complement strand
AACCAGCTGAGCCCTCCACCCAGCGTGTAGCCGGTCATGCTCACGACGGGGCTGCTGCCCGCCAGCCCGGCCAGGCCGAGCGGCCCGGCCGCGGCCAGCGTCTCCCCCCACGTCACCCCGGCGCCGGCCCGGGCCACCCGCTCCTCCGCGCGCACCTCGACCCCGCCGAGCCGCCGGGTGCGCAGCAGGACGACCCCGGCGGCGTTGCCCGAGGCGCCGTGCCCGCTGGGCTGCGCGCTCACCGCCAGCCCGGCCCCGGCCGCGTACCGGACGACGGCGGCGGCGTCGTCGGGGGGCGCGGCCTCCCCCCCGGCGGGCCCCCCACGCGTGCGCGGCCTCCACCACGGCGGCCACGCGCTGCTCCACCGACAGGTTCCACGCCCTGGCCGCCTGCTCGAAACCGTCGTCGCCGGGCAGCAGCACCCGCCCTGTCACCGTGCCGCGCAGGTCCGCGTTCGTCATGTTCTCCTCCAGTCGTCATCGGCCTCCGGTCGTCCGGAGGCATCGCTATGACGGAGGCCGCGCGGGAGATGTGACGGCGAACGCCGGAGTCCGGCGGAAAAGGCTTTGGGGCGTGGCGGCGCCGTCCGGCATATTGCCTGTCCATGGAACGCGAACTGATCAGCCACCTCGCCCACGGCGACCACCCCATCGCCGCGCCCGTCTCCGAGAGCGAGCTCGTCCGCCTGCTCACCAGGGCCGCCCTGCCGCCCCGGGCCCGCATCCTGGACCTGGGCTGCGGGGAGGGCGCGTGGCTGACGAGGGCGCTGACGCTCCACCCGGACGCGACGGCCGACGGGGTGGACCTCTCCGAGTCCGGCCTGGCCGCGGCGGCCGAGGAGGCGGGCCGGCGCGGCGTGGCCGACCGGCTGCGGCTGCATCGCACGCCCGCCGCCGACTATCGGGGCGCGGAGCCGTACGACCTGGTGCTGTCGGTGGGGGCCACGCACGCCTTCGGCGGGCTCGCCCCGACGCTGGCCGCCGTCCGCGACCACCTGCGGCCGTCGTCGGGGCTGGCGCTGGTCGGCGAGGGCTTCTGGGAGCGCCCGCCGACCGCTGAGCTGCTCACCGTGCTGGGCGCCGAGCCGGACGAGTACGCGGACCTGGCCGGCACGGTGGAGCGCATGGAGGCCGCCGGATACGCCGTGATCCACGGTCACACGAGCACGCTCGACGAGTGGGACGAGTACGAGTGGTCGTGGACCGGCACGCTCACCCGCTGGGCCCTCGCCCATCCGGGTCCCGACGGTGACGCGGCCCTGGCGGCGGCGCGGGAGCACCGCCAGATGTGGCTGCGCGGCTACCGAGGCGTCCTGGGCTTCGTCACGCTTCTCCTCCACCAGGCACCACCCACCGGCTGACCTCCGCCCGTGCCTCCGCGCCGCACCCCGGGGATAATGAGTTGTCAGCGGAACCGTCCGGCTGGAAGGATCTTGTTCCTGTGAGTCGTTCCGCCGCCGCCGAGATCCCCACCGGCCCTGTCACCGTCCCCGCCGTCGTCGCCGAGCTGGCCGGTGACGACGTCATCACCCCGGTGTGGCGCAACGAGCTGGGCGGGCTGACGTTCCGGCTCGACGGTGCGCGCGGCGCCGTCCGCTACGCCAAGTGGGTCGCCGCCGGGACCCCCGAGATCGATCTTGAGGCCGAGGCCGAGCGGCTGGCCTGGGCGGGGCGGTGGGTGCGGGTGCCGCCGGTGCTCACCCACGGCGCGGACGCCGACGGGGCGTGGCTGGTGACGTCCGCCGTGCCCGGGGTGCCGGCGGTGGACGCGCGCTGGGCCGACGCCCCGGCCGTCGCGGCGACGGCCATCGGGCGGGGGCTGCGGATCCTGCACGACGCGCTGCCCGTGGCGGAGTGCCCGTTCGACTGGAGTGTCCAACGGCGGCTGCCCCGGGTGGCCGAGCGGATCTCCGACGGCGAGGGGCCCGGCGACTGGGCTCCCGAGCACCGCACGCTCACCCTGACCGACGCGCGGGCGCGGCTCGAAGCGCCTCCGCCGATCGACCGGCTGGTGGTGTGCCACGGCGACGCGTGCGTGCCGAACACGCTGCTGCTCGACGACGGCACGGTCTCGGCGCACGTCGATCTCGGCTCGCTCGGGGTCGCGGACCGGTGGGCCGACCTCGCCGTCGCGGCGTGGAGCGCCGAGGAGGACTACGGGCCCGGCCACGACGCCCACGTCTACGCGGGCTACGGGATCGAGCCGGACGCCGAGCGCATCGCGTACTACCGGCTGCTCTGGGACCTGGCCTGATCCGGCTCGGGTGAGACGTTGAAGTTGTCGCGGAAGACGTTGTCCGGGTCGTAGCGGCGTTTGAGCGCCCGCAGCCGGCGCAGATGGGCGTCCGGGTAGGCGTCGTGCAGGCGTTCCGGGCGCAGGTCGGTCTCGAAGTTGATGTAGAGGCCGGAGAAGTGGGGCAGCATCGCGTCCCAGGCGCGGTCCAGGGCGCGGCGGTTCGCGCCGAACGCGACGAGCTGGAAGTTCGCCGAGCGCCCGGCGTAGGCGGTCGCGTCGGCGGGCACGTCGGCCACGGCGCCGCCGACCGCGCGGATCGAGAAGAAGTACGACAGCCCGCCCGCGATCAGCCGGCCCACGTCGCCGGCCAGCGCGGGCGTGAGGTGGTCGGCCAGCGCGGACCTGGTCACCGGCTCGCCCTGGCCGTCGTGGGGAGCCTGCGGAGCGTTCATGATCGCCTCGTACGGCAGCACCTGGATGGAGTAGTCGAGCACCGGGGCCACGTCGGCGAGGGGCTGCAGGCGGGCGACGATCGTCTCGGCCTCACGGGAGTCGACGACGGCCATGACCTGGGCCACGGTCGGCTGTCCCAGGCGTGGGCGGCCGATGATGAGGAAGCTGGTCAGGTCGCGCGGGGCGGCCTCCATGACGGCGCCCCACCGTTCGAGGAACCCGGCCGTGTCGCCGGCGTCCATCACGAACTGGCCGAAACCCACCTCACTCACCGCGTCGGCCTCGAACTCGAACGAGGTGACGATGCCGAAGTTCGCCCCGGCGCCGCGTACGCCCCAGAACAGCTCCGCGTTCTCCTCCTCGTCGGCGCGCACCCGGGTGCCGTCGGCCAGCACCATGTCCACGGCGCGCAGGTGATCGACGGTGAGGCCGTGCTCGCGGACGAGCCAGCCGATGCCGCCCGAGGTGGCCAGCCCTCCGACGCCCACGCCGCCGTAGTCGCCCGAGCTGAGCGCCCAGCCGTGCGGGGCGAGCGCGGCGGCGACGTCGCGCCAGCGCGCGCCCGGCTCGACGCGGACGCGCCTGGTCGCCTTGTCGAGGATCTCGACGGCGTGCAGGCGGGACAGGTCGATGACGATGCCGCCGTTGTTGGTCGAACGGCCGCTGATGCCGTGACCGCCGCTGCGGACCGACAGCTTCACCGGCTGCGTACGAGCGAAGCGCACGGCCTCGGCGACCTCGCCCGGGGTGCCGGGGCGCAGGACCAGGCCGGGTGACCCGCCGCGCAGGTAGGTCGAGCGCACCCGGGCGTAACCGGAGTCCCCCGGCTCGATCGCGGTGCCGGCCAGCGATTCGGGGACGGCGTCGTAGGCGATGCCGTCGCGGCGGTGACGGCGGACGTTCAGGCTGGGGACCCGCTCCGACCTGGGGATCTCGCCCCGGGCTTCGCGCAACGCCGGGGCGACGTCGGTGGCGAAGCGGCGGATGGCGGCGGGGTCGTCGGTGGCGAGGACGAGCGTGCTGACGCCCTGGTCGAGGATCAGGGGGAGCAGGGCGGAGATCCAGCGTTCCGGCGAGCCGGTCAGCGGGCCTTCCGCGCCGATCCCGGCCGGCGGGTCTCCGGCGCCGTCGTGGGCGTCGGTGAAGCGGCCCGTGACGTGGGTCAGGCGGTGGATCTCGCGCGGATCGCGCCCGGCCGCGACGGCGGCCTGATCGATGACGGCATTGACCCCCGCCCAGTCGTCGCCGGTGGTCTGGAGCCAGGCGTCCGCCTTGGTGCCGGCCAGGCGCAGAAGGGCCGGGTCCGGGGCGCCGGTGAGCAGGATCGGAACGTTGTGCGCGGGAGCGGGCCCGCGTTCGGCGCCCGCCAGCCGATGGTGCTCACCGTCGAAGCTGAAAGGTGAACGGACGTGCGCCGTCCAGATGCCCCGTACGACGTCGATCGCCTCGTCCAGGCCGGGACCCGCGCCCAGGACCAGCTCGACGCGCCCGTCCGCGAGCAGGTCGAGGCTGGCCGCCGCCCGCGCCACGACGGCGGGGTTGAAGCCCGTCCCGCCCGTGGCGCCGGCCTCGGCGGCGAGGTGGATGCGGGTGGTGCGGGCGGCGGTCCAGCTCAGCAGCGTCCACGGGTCGAGCCCCGAGGAGCCCGGCCGGAACGACACGAGGTCGTAGCCCAGCTCCTCCCCCAGCCGCGCCCGCTCCCCGGCCGCCTCAGGACCGTCGTCCCCCGGGGTGAGCAGGAGGCCGAGGCGCAGCGGATGCCGGTAGTCCACGTTCATCGCCCCGTTCCGGCGACGCCGCTGCCGCGCGTCGCGCGTTCTGTGGCCACCAGGTCCCGTACGAGCGGCGCCACCTCCTCGCCGAACGTCCTGATGGTGGCGGCGTCGTCGCCCATGACGATGTAGCCGGACAGGCCGTACTCCAGGGTCAGCGCGGCGAGCTGCTCCGCCCACTGCTCAGGCGGCCCGGACAGGAGCCGGTCACTGCGCGGCCCGAAGCGCCCGCCGATGTTGAGCAGCCGGCGCACGGCGGCGGGCTCACGCCCCGCCTCCACGGCGGCCGCGTCGATGATCTCGTTGGCCGCGGCGATCCCGTCCAGGCTCTTCAAGAACTGCAGCGACGGCAGCCACCCGTCGGCCTTGGCCCCGGTCAGGCGGAGCATCTTCGGCTTGTACGCCCCCAGCCAGATGCCGATGTCGTGCGCCGGGGCGGGCCCGCGCTTGGCCCCGTCGACCTGGTAGTACGTCCCGTCAACGCGGAACAGGGACCGGTCGTCCACGTTCCACACGCCGCGGATGATGTCGATGGCCTCGCTCAGCGCCTCGACGGCCTGCCCTGGGGTGAGCCGCCGCCCGCCCATGGCCTCGATCGCGTCCCAGAAGGCGCCCGAGCCGAGCCCGAGCTCGAACCGGCCCCCGCTGAGCAGGTCCAGGCTGGCCGCGGCCCTGGCGAGCACCGCCGGCGGGCGCAGCGGGAGGTTGATGACGTTGCCCGACAGGCGGATGCGCTCGGTCCGCGCGGCGGCGTACGACAGCAGCGTCCAGGTGTCGAGGAAGGCCGACTGGTAGGGGTGGTCCTGGAAGGTGGCCAGGTCCAGGCCCGCGGCCTCCGACTCCTGTACGAGCGAGACGACCTCCTGGGGCGAGGCGTTCGCGGGGGTGATGAAGGATCCGAACATGAGCTCGTGGCCGTAGTCAGGCATGTGCCCTCCCCTTGCGCCCTCCGAGAGGGCAGATGCGTTGTTGTGAAGACTATCTAGATGCCAGACGAGTTGCACAACAGTAGGTTGCACACGGCCATTCCCCGCGCATGCAACTACTTTCCCGGCGTTGGCGCAGCCCCGGCTCAGGCGCCGTCCGCGAGCACCTGTTCGGCCACCTCGCACGGATCGGTGGCGGGCTCGATGTCGCGCACGTCACAGGCCACCCGCCGCAGCAGGCCCCTGAACGTCTCCCGTTCGGCCGCGTCGAGCGCGCCCAACAGGCCGTCCTCGGCCTCGCGGACGCGCCGCTCCAGCTTCTCGAACGCGCGCACGCCGTCCGACGTGGCCACGATCCTGCGCTGGCGGCGGTCGGCCGGGTTGAGCCGCCGCTCGACCAGGCCCGCCCGGACGAGGTCGTCGACGAGGTACGTCATCACGGTCCTGTCGATGCCGAGATGCGCGGCCAGGGCGAGCTGGGTCGGATGATCCCCGGCCACCACGGCGGCGAGGGTCTGGTAGCCGCGCGGGCCGTGCGGCAGGTCGCCGATCACGGTGACGACCGAGCTCTGGTACGCCCGCAGCAGCACGCCGAGCGTCCAGCCGAGATTGTCCTCACCGGACCGCTGGCTGCTCATGCGGCCCAGCATAGCCAGTGGCCGATCCCCGGGGACGTTTCAGAAAACGGTGAAGCGTGACGAAGGGGATTGCGGACGGCACTAACGTGGCCTCCCATGACGTACGGCCCTCACCAGCCCTCACATCCCGCGCCCTATCCCCCGCAGCAGCCCCCGCGCCCCTTCGGCCCGCCTCCCGTGGTGATCGACGTCGGCGGCGACGCCAAGGTGAAGGCGATGATCGGCGGCTCCGTCTCGGGCGTGATCGGGCTCTTCGTGATCTTCTCGGCGCTGACCGGGCAGACCACGGGCGGGGCGGGGACTGCGGTCGTGGCCGGGCTGCTGGGGCTGGTCTTCCTGGGCATCGGCCTGCTGCCGGTGTTCGCGTGGAAGAAGCTCAGCCGGCCGCGCAAGCTGGTGTTCGACGGGTTCGGCGTGCGCTGGGACGATCCGCGGGGCACGCCGTGGGCGGTGGCGTGGGCGGAGCTGTCGGGGGTGGGCATCTCGCGTACGCGGCAGCGCCGGGTCAAGCTCGCCGACCACATCTTCCGCAAGACGATGGTCCGGATGGACCTGTTCCCCGCCGACCAGGGGTTCCGCTCGCGGCATCCGGAGATGGAGCACCTGTGGGAGTTCCACACGGTCAAGAACGGCTATCGGCTGCCGCTCGGGTCGAACCCCAAGTACATCCCGGTCATCGAGGGTGCGGTGCGGCAGTACCGGCCGGGGGCGTACCTGGGGGTCAAGGACGAAGGGTTCATGATCGGTCTCGTCTGAGCGCCGCTGCGCGACGGCGCCGAGGCCGCCGACGGCGTTCTCCACATGGCGTACGGCGGCGACTTCTCCGATCTCGACGACATGATGCGGCGCGCCAGGACCGCGATCGAGACGCCCGGCCGGCCGCTGGAAGGCTCGGGCAGGCCGCTCATCGTCACCTCGGGCACGCTGGTCATGCCCGCCGGACGGGAGAGCACCGAGCACGACGAGCCCGACGCGGCCGGGATCGCCGCCTTCCGCATCGCCGGTGAGCGGGCGTGCCTGGACTTCGCCGCCCGGGGCGCGCGCCGCTGTGGTGCGCCTGGCTCCGACCGTGCACGGTCCCGAGGACCACGGTCTCATCCCGATGCTCATCGCCACCGCGCGCAAGACCGGCGTCTCGGCGTACGTGGGCGACGGCGCGAACCGGTGGCCCGCGGTGCACCGGCTCGACGCGGCGGTTCTGTTCCGGCTGGCGCTGGAGCGGGCGCCCGCGGGCAGCGTGCTGCACGGGGTGGCGGAAAGCCGCGTCACCTTCAGGAGCATCGCGGAGGTGATCGCCCGGGGTCTGGACGTGCCGACCGTTTCGCTGACGCCGGCCGAGGCCGCCACTCACTTCGTCAGCCCGTTCATGGCTCTCGGCTACGGCTTCGACGGGCCCGTCTCCAGCTCTGTCACCCGGGAGGCGCTCGGCTGGTCACCCGTGCACCCGACGCTGCTCGACGACCTGGAGCACGGCGACTACCCGGCCGCCTGATCCCTTGCTTTCTCACGGGCAGACGTCGCGGTACGGCAGGCCGGGCACGTGGGCCGCCCACTCCTCGCGGGCCAGCGAACGCGCCGCCTGGGCACAGGCCGTGGCCGTCACGTCGCCGGTGAGCGCGGTGGTGTCCCATTTCCAGACGGTGTACGCGTCCCCGGTGACCTGCACGAGGTCGGCCACCGCCGCCACCAGTTCCCTGCCGTCACCGGTGAACGCCAGCGCCCGCACCTCCCCGCCGTGCCCGGCCAGCGGCGGGCCCAGGGGGCGGCCGGTGGCGGTGTCCCACAGGCGTATGGTGCGGTCCTGGCCGCCTGTGGCGAGGAACGTGCCGTCGGGGGCGAAGGCCACGGCGCGGACCGGGCCGGTGTGGCCGATGAGCGGGGCGCCCTGAGGCTGGGCGGTGAGCGGAGCGCCCTGGGGATGAGCGGTGGACACGTCCCAGAGGCGGGCCCGCTGGTCCTCGCCGCTCGACAGGAGCAGGCGTCCGTCCGGGGCGAAGGCGAGGGAGGTCACGGGCAGGGTGTGGGCGCGCAGCGTGCCGCGCGAGCGGCCGGCCGCCACGTCCCACAGCAGCACGGAGCCGTCCGAGGTACCCACGGCCAGCGACGCGCCACGCGGATCGAAGGCCGCCGCCGTCACCCGGCCCGCGTACCCGGCGGGACCGACTCTCGCCTGCCCGCCAGGCATCGCCCAGATCCAGACCCCACCGCCCGCCTCCCGCCCCGCTGTCCGACCGCCCGTCCCCTGCCCCGTCGCCCCGCCTTCCGTCACCTGGCCCGACGCCCCGCCGTTCGCCTCCTGGCCCCCTGCCCCGGGGTCCTCGGACGGGACTTCGGTGGCCAGCAGGCGGCCGTCCGGGCTGTAGGTGAGGGGGCGGCCGCGGATCGAGGCAGGGCCGTCGAGGATGGTGGTGTTCAGGCCGCGGGCGGCGTCGTCGGCGCCGGAGGCGGCCAGGACGCGGCCGTCCGGGCTGAGGGCCATGCCGTCCACGAGGTCGTCGGGCCGGATGCGCAGCCGTTCGCCGAGCCGGCGGGCCCCCTTCACGTCCCACGACCACACGGCCCCGTACCCGGGTGTCGTTCCGTCGTACGGCTGGACCACGAGCCTGGCCGCGTCGGCGCTCAGGACGGCCTGGGTGGTGTCCTGCCGCTCGTACCAGCGGTCGGGCATCGGCCGGTCGGCCGGGACCTCACCGCCGGCGCCGCTCGTGCCCGGCAGGGTGAGCCGCTGCCGGACGCCGCGCGGGACCCGCCACAGACGCACCGTCGCGTCGGCGCCCGCGCTGGCCAGCAGGTCGCCGCCGGGGCTGAAGGCGACGGCGTTGACGGCGTGCGTGTGCCCGGTCAGCGGCTCACCGAGCGGGCGGCGGGCGCGTACGTCCCAGAGCCTGATCGTCGCGTCCTGGCCGGCCGTGGCCAGGACGCTCCCGTCGGAATTGAAGGCAGCCGAGGTGATCAGGCCGGTGTGGCCGGTGAGCGGCCGTCCCATGGCGCGCCTGGTGGCGACGTTCCAGAGCTGGATGTGCTCGCTGCCCGTGGTGCCGGCCAGGATCCTGCCGCCCGGCCCGAACGCGAGCGCGCCCGCCTCCTCGCGCGGCTCCGGCACGACGCTCCCCCTGGCGGGCCGCAGCGGGTCTCCCGTCAGCCTGCCCGAGGTCGCGTCGAACGTCCTGATGAGCCCGCCCGGGTACGCGGCCGCGAGGAGCGAGCCGTCCGGGCTGAACGCGACCGGTCCCGGAGCTCCGTCGAGGGAGTGCAGGGCCGCCACCGGCCTGCCCGAGCCGACGTCCCACAGGCGGGAGGCGCCGGTGGAGCCGCTCGTCGTGGCCAGCAGTTTCCCGTCGGGACTGAACGCCGTCCAGCGCCGGCTCCACGGTTCGCTCTCGCCGCCTGCCCAGCTCTCGCGGGTACGGGTGTCCCAGACGCGGACCTGGCCGGTCGCCGACGCGACGGCGAGGTGCCGGCCGTCGCGGCCGTACGCCACCGCCATCCCGTCCTCCATCCTCCCGACCGCCATCCCCCTGTCCGCCATCCCGCCGTCGGACTGCCCGTTCCCGGCTTCCCCTTGCGGCCACGGGACGGGGGTCAGGCCGTCCGTCTGCCACACGCGCAGCGGCGTGCCTCGCCCGGCGGCGGCCAGGGTGGTGCCGTCGGGGCCGAACGCGACGGCGTGCATCTCCCCGGAAAACCCGCCCAGCACGGCCAACTGCGGCGTGACCGTGGCCGCACGGACGGCCGCCTGAGCCTCGACGGACGTGGGCACGATACGGGCGGAGGCGACGGCGAGCAGCCTGGCGAGCTGCGGTGACTCGACGGCCATGGCCTGGCTCTGGGAGCTGAGCTGTCGGCTGAGTGCCTGGTCACGCTCGACGCGGGCACGATCACGCTCGTCCCGGACGGCGCCGTTCACGACCACCAGTCCACCCACGACGACCAGCAACACCACCACCAGCGCGGCCAGAACAACGACCGGCTTGGCCGGACGCCACCCCCGCCGAGCGGCCACCGCATCCGAGAAGCGTCGTGACACCCGGCCGGCGAGTGCCGGGTCCGGCGGGTCGTCCGAGGCCGGGCTGGTGGGTGGTGGGTCCGGGGAGTCGGCTGGCATCGCGGTCCTCCACGGGGCTGCGGACTGGCCACTCGTCACGCTAGTGAGACGGTGGCCTGCCCGCCCCTGACCGTGAACGCCTTGGTTCCGTTCCGGCTGACCGTGCTCACAGGGACAGCACGGTCACCGAGTGCGGCGGGATCGACCACGTGCCGTCGTCGGCCTCGACCCTCCCGAGGTCGCGTACGGCGACCGTGTCCGGCGCGCTCAGTGTGTTGACCGCGTCGAGGCCGGGCACGTCGGCGCCGAGGGTGCGGATCCGGGCGGCGGCGGGCGAGGGGCCGCCGTCGAGGACGAGCCGCAGCCGTACGGCGGTGTCCCGGTGCCGGTTGACCACGGCGAGGCGCAGTGAGCCGTCGTCGGCGCGGGTGGCCGAGACGTCCAGGTAAGGGACGGTCATGGGCGCGGTGAGCAGACTGCCGTCCGGCCCCCGGTTGTCCCCGAGGACGACCGGGGCGGTCCGAGACGGGCCCTCGACCTGGCAGGGCAGCACGGTACGGCCGGTGTGGTGCCGGTAGAGGTACCAGATGTGGTAGATCGCCGAACGCACCGCGCCGCCTGGCCGGGCGACCACGAGGCCGTTCGCGTTCACCAGGTTGACGGGGTTGGCCATGGCGACGGGGGCGGGCAGGCCGGCGGTGCGGTGGATGGCGTGGAAGACGCCGGCGCAGAAGAGCGCGTCGGCGACCGTCCTGGGGCTCCACCGGTTCACCCGCACGGCCCCAGGGTTCCCGTCCCACGCGGTGGTCTCGCGTGGGGCGATGCCGCCGTCGTCGCCGGGCCGCGGTTCCGGCCAGGAGGCGGGTTCGAGGTGGCGCATCGTCCACTCGTCCAGCGCGAGCGCGGGCGGCCGGTCCAGCCCGGCGTCATGGGCGAGGGCGGTGACGAGCTGGGAGTAGGCGTGGATCTCACGTTCGAAGTAGAGCGACTGGGCCACCACCGCGTCGTAGTCGTCCCCGGTCCACAGGTGGGTGCCGGCGCCGTACAGGTGCAGGGACAGGTAGTCGAGCAGCGAGCCGGCCCGCTTGAGCAGCGGGCGCGTCCACTCCTCCTGCCGCCACGGGATGCCGACCCCGACCAGCTTGACGCCCGGGTCGACCAGCCGCATGAACAGGGCGTGCTCCCGCGCGGCGGCGGCGTACTGCCCGGCCGTGCGGTGGCCCATCTGCCACGGCCCGTAGACCTCGTTGCCGACGCCCCAGAAGCGCACCTTCCACGGCTCGGCCCGGCCGTTGCGCGCCCGGCGCGCGGTCAGCGTGGTGTCGCGGGCGGAGTTGGTGTACTCGATCCAGCGCACCGCCTCGTCCACGTCCCGCGCCGAGTGCACCAGGTACGGCTCCGCGCCCACCGCCTCGCACCAGGCGAGGAACTCGTCGGTGCCGAACCGGTTGGACTCCTGCCCGCCCCACGCCAGCTCCAGCCGGCTGGGCCGCTCGTCCCTGGGGCCGACGCCGTCCTCCCAGTGGTAGGCCGAGGTGAAGTTGCCGCCCGGCCAGCGGATCGGGCCGGGACCCAGTTCGCGGCAGAGCGCCAGCACGTCCGTACGCACGCCGCGCAGCAGACCGGGCTCGGTGACCGACAGGGGCGAGCCCTCGTCGAACACCCCGCCCTCGATGTTGCCGAAGAAGGCCGACTCCAGGAAGTGCCCGTAGACGTCGTCGTCGATGCGGCCCGACGGCCGGTGGGTGTCGACGGTGACGATGGCCTCGGGACCGTGGACTGGCATATCAGGAAAACTCCGTTCTCGTCGTGGCCGGCGTCGTTCCCAAGCCGCCGCCGGTCTCGCGTCGTGGCGGCCCCGGATCGGGCCGTCGCGTGGATCGGCGGGATCGCGGCGGCCTGGCCCGGCCGCCGTCCCTCTTCCCGCTCATCCACGGGAACCGTCATGCCCACCCCCGGCGCCCGCTGACCGGGCTCACGCGAACGGGCGCACCGGAGCAGTCCTCGACCGGCGATGCGGAACAGTCCTCATCCGGTGTGGAGAACGCTCCTCATCCGGCGTTAAGAATGGCCGCCTAGCGTGGGCGGCTGTGCTGGTGCGAGACGACGTGGAGACGGCGGGGGCGGCGCGGCCCCGCCGGGTGTGGCGGGGCCGGGCGGTCATCGGGGTGAGCGTGCTGTTCGCGGCGGGGACGGCCGTGCGGGCCGGCGGGTGGGAGGCGGGCCCGCTGCTGGTGCCGCTGGTCTCCTTCACCCCCTACTTCGGAGTGGCGGCGCTGGTCGCGCTGGTGGTCGCGGTCGCCGTCAGGAGCCGGGCCGCGATCGCGATCCTGCTGGTGGTGTGCGGGTGCCTGGCCTGGTTCGTGGTGCCGCGGGCGATTTCTGGCCAGCCGGCTTCAGGCGGGCGCGTGCTGCGGGTGCTGACGGCCAACCTCAACGGCGGGCGCGGCGACGCGGCGGTGATCGTCGATCTGGTACGCAGGCTGGACGTCGACGTGCTGAGCATCCAGGAGCTCACGTACGCGGTCCGCGACCGGCTGTCGGCCGCCGGGCTGGAGCGGCTGCTGCCGTACCACGTCGGCCAGGCCGACTTCCGCGGCCCCGAGGGCAGCGGCGTGTACTCCCGCCACCCCCTGACCGAGCGGACCGGCCTGTTCCGGCCGGTCGGGCACCACATGCCGGTGGTCGAGGCGGCGCTGCCCGGCGGCTCGCCGGTGGAGATCGTGGTCGTGCATCCGGTCGCGCCGGTGCCCCGTACGGTGCCGGAATGGGAGGCCGGCGTCGCCACGCTGCCGCCCGCGCCGTCGTCGGGGCCGCCGCGCGTCCTGGCGGGCGACTTCAACGCGACCCTCGATCACGCGGTGCTCCGCCGGTTGCTGGACACCGGCTACACCGACGCGGCGGCGGCCACCGGGCAGGGGCTCGTTCCGACCTGGCCGCACGGACGCTCGCTGCCGCCGCTGGTGACCATCGACCACGTGCTGACGGACGCGCGGTCGGCGGCGGTGGGCGTGCGGGTGTTCGACGTGCCGGGGTCCGATCATCGTGCGCTCTTCGCCGACCTTCGAGTGAAGAGCTGACCATTCATCGGATATCTGCCGCTTATTTCGCTTCGGGCATGACGTAAAAATGAGTCTCCGCGTGCGGGCGTTTAGCTGAGACGGGGAATCATGGGTCCACGTGCCGGCCGGCACTTTCAGCATCGAGGCCGGAGGTGGACGGGAATTGTCGTTTTTGTTTCGCATGGCGGTTGTGCGGAGAATTGCGGTCGGGGTGGTGCTCGGCTGGGTGGCCGTCGCCGTGGTGGCCGTCCTCGCCAGCGGGCCGCTCGACGACGTACGCGTCACCAGCGGCACCTCCATGCTGGCCAGGGGCGCCGAGTCGGCCCGCGTGCTCGACCTGCTGGCGAAACAGGACGGCAGGGTGGTGCCCGCGCTCGTGATCTACGAGCGTGACGGCCCGCTCCTGCCCGGCGACCTGAAGGCGGCCAGACGAGACCTGCGCCACTTCACCGCCGTCCCCAACGTGCTCGGCACCGCCTCCGACCCCGTTCCCAGCGCCGACGGCCGCGCCCTGCAGACGACGGTGCTGGTCTCCGGCAAGCCCGGCGTGCTGGTCAGCCCGGTCGCCGAGGAGCTGCGCAGGATCGCCGCGGAGGGCGGCCCGCCGGGGCTCGTCACGTACGTGAGCGGCGCCGTCGGGGCCGCCGCCGACTACGCCGACTCCTTCGGCCACGTCGACGGCACCCTGCTGGCCCTGAGCGTGGGCGTGGTGCTGCTGGTCCTGCTGGCCGTCTACCGCAGCCCCGTGCTCTGGGTGATCCCGATGCTGGCCGTGGTGGTGGCCTACGTCTGCTCCGCGGCGGCCGTCTACGCGCTCGCGCGGGCCGGGGTGATGACGCTGCGCGCGGCCACGCCCGAGGTGTACACCGTGCTGGTGTTCGGGGTGGCCACCGACTACGCGCTGCTGCTCGTGGCCCGCTACCGGGAGCGGCTGCGGGTGACGGCCGACGAGCGGGCCGCGCTGAAGGACGCGCTGTCGGGAGGCGTCCGCACGGTCGTCGCCTCGGCCCTCACGGTGGCGGGAGGCGTGGGCTGCCTGGTGGTGGCCGACACCAACGCGCTGCGCTCGATCGGCGCCGCCGCGGCCGTCGGCATCCTGATCACGATGGTGGTGATGGTGACGCTGCTGCCCGCGCTGATGCTGCTGGGCGGGCGGCGGGCGTTCTGGCCCAGCGTCCCGCGCCCCGGCGAGGCCGCCCGCGACGGGCTGTGGCGGGGCGTCGCCGGTTTCGTCGGCCAGCGGCCCCGGCTGTCCTGGGCGGGCACGGCGCTGCTGCTGACGCTGCTGTGCCTGGGGCTGACCACGCTGGACGCCTCGGGCATCCCGCCGTCGGCGCTGTTCACCATGCGCACCGACTCCGTGGCCGGCTACGACGCGCTGAAACGCCACTATCCCGCCAGCGCGCCCGTGGTGGTCCTGGCCAGGCAGGACAGGAGCGCCGCCGTGGCCCGGGCCGCGCGGCGGTCGGAGGGGGTCGTCTCCGTGCGTCCTGGGCCGCCCGCGCGGTGGCGGAGCATCGACGTGGTGCTCGCCGCCGAGCCGAACACGCCGGAGGCCCAGCGCCTGGTGGAGCAGTTGCGCGCGTCCGTCCGCGACGTCGCCGGCGGCGCGGCGCTGATCGGCGGGTTCACCAGCGAACTGCTCGACGTCAAGAACGCCGCCGTCGACGACGCCTACCTCGTCGTGCCGCTGATCCTGCTGGTCGTGGGGCTGATCCTGGTCGTCCTGCTGCGTTCGGTGGTGGCGCCGCTGCTGCTGATGGGCACGGTCGTGCTGTCGTTCGCCGCCACGCTGGGGCTCTGCTCGGCGCTGTTCACCCAGTTCCTCGGCTATCCCGTCATGGACGCCTCGTTCGCGCTTTACGCGTTCGTCTTCCTCATCGCCTTCGGCATCGACTACAACATCTTCCTGATGGCCCGCGTACGCGAGGAGTCCGCCCGCCTCGACACCCGCGAGGCGACCCTGCACGCGCTGCGGGCGACCGGCGGGGTGATCACCGCGGCGGGCGTGGTGCTGGCGGCGGCGTTCTTCGTCCTGACCGTGCTGCCGCTGGTGCCGATCGTCCAGCTCGGGCTGCTGGTGGCGATCGGGGTCGTCATCGACACCGTGGTCGTACGCTCGTTCCTGGTGCCCGCGCTCGCCCACCACATGGGGCGGGTCATCTGGTGGCCGGCGCGAGCGACTCCGTGAGCTCCCGCCGCAGCAGGCCGGGAAACTCGTCCGTACGGGCGACTCTGGGGTCGAACACGGCCGAGATCGCCACGTTCGCACCGGCGGGCAGGATCACGACCATGCCGGCGAGGGCCGGCGGCAGGCCCGGGACCGCGAACACCTCGCCCTGACCGGCCAGCTCCCTGGGCACGGGCAGGGCGGTGGCGCCCAGCCGGCGCGGGGAGCTCTGGCCGAGCAGCGGCGACAGCAGCCGCAACATGGGCACGGCCACGGCGGCGGGCAGGCCGTACAGGCTGCGGGCGGAGCGGCGGGCGTCCCCGATCCGCCTGATCGTGGTCTGCTCGGCGATCCGTTCGAGCCTGGTCGCGGGGGACGGCTCGTCGCAGGGCAAAGTGATGGGGAGCAGCCCGGTGTGGTTGCCGAGCCCGGTGTGCTCCCGATGCCCGACCAGCCCCACCGGCAACCCTACGGGCAGCCCCCTCCGCGATCCCGCAGGCCAGTCCCCTGGCGACCCCGCCCTCGGCCCCGCGGGCAGCTCAGCTGCCGGACCCGCCGTCGACCCAGCGGGCATACCGGTCGTCTGCTCAGCCGGTGGTCCGGCCGTCCGCTCGGCTGAAGACTCGCCTCTCGGCCCGGCCGTGCGCTTCCCGGCTCCGTCCGGGGCCGGCCCGGCGTCCCAGGCCGGCTGGTTCCAGGCGCGGATCGCGCCGGTGACGAGGGCGAGGCCGATCTGCGCGATGCTGGCCCCTGTGGCGCGGGAGACGTCGTCGAACGCCGCCCTGTCCAGATTCGCCACCTCCAGCCGGAGACCGTCGTCGGCGCTCTCGCCGGGATCCGGGCGCGTGGCGAACCAGGGGGGCGAAGCCGCCGCCAGCCGGCGCAGGTCGCCGAGGGCACGCCGGACCAGCCCCGGCGCCCCCCGGTACACCGGCCCTCCGCCGTCATCGCCCGCTTCCGTGGGCGGGGGCAGGGTGCCGGTGCCGAGCAGGGTGCGGGCGGCGGCCACGACGCCCATGCCGTCCTGGAACGCGTGGTGCGCCCGGTAGCAGACGACGTGCCCCTCCCCCGGCTCGCCGTACAGCACCATCAGACTCCACAGCGGCCGCTCCCAGGACAGCGGCCGCAACCGCATGGCGTCCACGACCGCCTGGTACGTCACGCGCGGCAGCCGATGGAACTCGACGTGGTGCGCGGCGTCGAACCCGGGGTCCGTCTCCCAGCACGCGCGCCTCCCCCGCCCGGCCGACCGGTATGTCAGGGCGGGGGCCGCTACGCGCACCCGTTCGGCGACGAGTTCGCGCAGCGACTCCGGGTCGGGCGGCGGCCCCGGGCGGCGGACGGCGAGGCCGCAGTGCATGCGGGAGTCGTGCGCCGCCCCCGCGCCGAGGCGGATCGTGTAATGGTCGCCGAACGTCAGGGGCACCGCGCCGGCGGCCGATTCGCCTTTCACGCTTGACCACGTTATCGCCGCCACTCACCCGGAAGAAGCAATTCGGAAAGGGCGAGCCGCGACTATATTGAGCCTCACTGAATGGCGCGCATCGGCGCGAAACGACGGCGGGACAGCGCGGGGGTCGCGGGTTATGGTCGAATTTCGACCGGTTGAAAAGCTAATGCTGGGCTATTTCGGAATTATGGCGGCAATTGTGGTCGCGGGCTGGAACCGCCTGGCCGACTGGCCGCTGCTGCTCGCCGGATACGCGCTCGCCACGCTGCTCCTGCTCGTCCTGGCCGCCGCCGCCCGTCGGCGGCCCGGCAGCAGGCCGGTCGCCATCGTCCGGTTCGCCGCTCCGCTGCTGGTGCTGCCGTTCGTCTACTCCGCCGCCGCCGAGACGGTTCTCGTGCTGCACGGCCGCTTCGTCGACGACGTGGTGCTCGCCTGGGAGCGGGCGCTGTTCGGGGGCTCGCCGAACGTGGCCGCGGTGTCCGCCGGCAGCCCGCCGCTGACCGAGCTGCTGACGCTCTGCTACTTCTCCTACTACGGCTGCTTCCTGCTCCCGATCGTCCTCTACGTCCGCGGCCGGAAGCTCCTGGCCGAGCGCTACCTGTTCGCGGCGATGACGACGTTGCTGATCTGCTATCTCGGGTTCATCGCGGTCCCGCTGGCCGGCCCGGCGCTGGCCACGCCCGAGCTCGCCGCGGCGTACCGGCCGTCCGGCTACCTGATCACGTCGCTGCAGAACCAGATCATGGCCACGTTCGACCCGCCGGGCGCGTGCTTCCCCTCGCCGCACGTGGCGGGCGCGTGGATCACGCTGCTGTGCCTGCGCCGGCACATCTCCGCCCGCGCCCGCCTCGCGCTGGGCGCGCTGACCGCCGGTCTGACGGCGGCCGTCGTGTACGACTGGTACCACTACCTCTCCGACGTGGCGGCCGGGATGGCGGTGGCGCTGGCGTTCCACTTCGTCATCGAACGGCACGCGGCCCGGCGGCCGGCCCAGGCGGTACGGTCACGCGTCCTGCACGACTCGCACCGGTAGCCGCCTCACGCGGGCCGTCGTGCGTACACCTCGATCTCGAACTTCATCCGAGCGTCGGCCAGGCCGCACACGAGCATCGTCGCGGCCGGGCGGACGTCGCCGAAACCGCGGCGCAGGGCCGGCCAGCACGGCGGGAAGTCCGCACGGTCGGGCAGCAGGTATCTGACCCGGACCACGTCGGCGAACGAGCAGCCCGCCTCGGCCAGCGCCGCCTCGACGTTGCGCAGGGCCTGCTCGGCCTGCTCGACCACGTCGTCGGAGATGGTCATGGTCGCGTAGTCGAAGCCGGTCGTCCCGGACACGTGCACCCAGTCACCGTCGATCACCGCCCGGGCGTAGCCGATCTCCTCTTCGAAGGTGGACCCACTCAAGATCGCGCGTCGCTCTGTCATGGAGCCACAAGGTAGACAACCAGCAGCGATATGTCCAAGACGCTCCCCTGAATCAACTGATATCTCTGAAGCTATGAACCGCCCCGAGCTCAGTCTCCAGCAGTTGCACGCTTTCGCGGTCCTCTCCGAGGAGCTCCACTTCGGGCGCGCGGCCGAGCGGCTGGGCATCGCGCAACCGCCGCTCAGCCAGCAGATCCGCCGGCTGGAGGCGAAGGTCGGGCACCCGCTGTTCACCCGGGGTCCCGGCGCGGTCGCCCTCACGGCGGCGGGCCGGCAGCTCCTGCCCGCCGCCCGGCGCGCGCTCGACGAGGTCGCCGCCGGTCTGGACACGGCCAGGCGGGCGGGCAGCGGCGAGGCCGGTCTCATCCGGATCGGCTTCGCCGCCTCGCTCGCGCTGACCGTCCTGCCGGGATTGTTGCGCGCCTACCGTGACCGGTATCCCCTGGTGGGGATGGAGATCCGCGAGATGACCACGGCGCCGCAGGTGACCGCGCTGCACGAGCACGCGATCGACGTCGGGCTGCTGCGCGAGCCGCCGGACGAGCCGGGCCTGGCCGCCGAGGCGATCCTGGCCGAGGAGTTCATCGCGGTCCTGCCGGCCGCCCATGCCCTCGCGGCCCGGCGCGTCGTGCCGGTCGAGGCGCTCGCCGACGAGCCGTTCGTGCTGCTGCCGCGCGGTGCCGGGCCGATGTTCCACGACCGGATCCTCGGCCTGTGCCACGCCGCGGGTTTCGAGCCCCGCCTCGGCCAGCAGGCCGTCGAATGGCAGACGGTCTGCGCGCTCGTCGAGGCCGGCCTGGGCGTGTCGCTCGCCCCGGCGAGCATCCGCCGGATCCGCCTGAACGGTGTCGCGTACCGCCGCATCAGCCCGAACGACGCCCGCACCACCGTCGCGGTGGCCTGGCGCCGCGACGACCCCAACCCCCTTGTCGCCCGCTTCCTGGAGGCCGCCCGCCGCGAACTTCCCCGCTGATCGCCCCGCTCGGCGCGTCGGCGAGCACGCCGATGCCGTCGCCGGCCGGCTCGTACCGCCTTCCCCGAGGGACCGCCGGACGGAACGCCCGCTCCGAGCGGGCCCCTGCCGTGATCTGCGAGGAGCCGAGGTCGGGGCGCAGGCCGAGCGCGCGGCACACCGCCGCCCAGCGCGTCCTCGGCAGGTGACGTCCGCCCTCGCCCAGGCCCGCCCCGGTTCACCACACTGCCGACGAGCAGATTCTCCAGCGCTTCTTTCGTGTTGTCGCCGAGCCAGACCGCGTGATCGTCGACCGGGGTGAACGACACACACGGGTGGTCCTCCGCATCCAGCTCCGGAGCGAGCACCGCCCACCCGTAGTGCAGCGCGTCACCCCCGTTCCAGCAGAAGGACTTCGAGCGGCTGAAAGTGTTAGACCAGTTCGCCGCACAGAGCCCGCGGATCGTCGCTGCCGGGCGGCTGGCCGAGAAGACTCGGGTCGACGTCCCCGCAGAAAAGGTCGCCACCCCGGTCGATCCACTCCGCATAGCGCCACACGTCCGGGTCTTTCGGGTCCAGCCCGTCCATGAGGAACTCGACCAGCGCGACGAACGTGGCGGGCGAGCGGAACGTCCGATGCAGAGGGTGGTGCAAGGCCGCCTCCGGACAGATCGTGATCTTGCGGGAAGCGTAGTGCGGCGTACCTGGGCCGGCGAACCCCCTGGTGGTCGTCTCAGTTCCGCTCGACCACGTAGCAGGTCCTGCGGTGGAAGCCGGTCACGGTGGCGCCCTCCGCCATCAGGCCGCCCAGCACGTCCCGTACGGCGTGCCGCCACGCCTTGGCGGCGCCGGCGTCCTCCGCGCGCAGCCGCGCGATGTCCTCAGGGACCGCGACCAGCACCACCCGCCCGTCGGTACGGCCCACGACCGGCCGGTCACCGTCGGCGGCCAGCCCGAGCACCGCGTCCTCGGGCACCTCCGGCAGGTGCGGCGCCCGCCGGACGGCCGCCTCCACCTGGGGATCGGTCAGCGGCCACGTGGCCAGGACCCGGTCGGACTCGTCGCCGTGGTTGACGGCGTCGGCCAGCGCGCCGTAGAAGTCCGGCAGGTACTCCGCCGGCCGCGCGCCCAGCTTGGCCAGGTTGAAATGGGCGTTGCGGCGGACCAGCGGGTCGTAGGTCCAGGTGATCCGGGAGATCCCGCGCTCCAGCGCCCACAGCCGCTGGTGCCGCTTCAGTTCGAAGCCGACGCCCGGGTGGCCCGCCTCGACGCCCGTGTTCTGCGAGTGCAGGGTCGAGTCCTGCCCGAAGAAGGCCACCGACGCCCCGACCATGCGGTCGCCGTCGAAGGCGCCGGAGACGTAGTTGCCCGCGTGGGTCAGCGCCCGCATCAGCCCGGCGGTGATCGGCCGGCTGTCCGGCTCGAACCCCCAGACCCGCCCGAACAGCGCGTCCGCCTGCCCAAACTCCTCGTTCGTATGGAGGTTCCCGACCAAGATGCCCGTGGTCGCCATCACGTTCGCACCGGCGTGCCCGATCTGTTCGCCCATGGTCGATCCGCTGTGGATCGTGCGTCGCTCCGTCACCCGGGAAACGCTAGGAGCCTCAGCGGCGATATGTCTAATAGGCTTCCCTGTAGGAGCTCATATCTCTGGAGATATGAGCTGCTCACAGGTCGCAGCCGTAGATGCGGTACGTCCTGGAGCGGGCACATCCGAGCCTGCGCAGGTAACCGTTGACAGCCTGGTTGTCCTCCAGCGTCCACCCGTACTCCGTGCCGCCGGTGTAGCCGCGCGCCGCGATGGCCTCCTGGCCTCTGGCGAACAGCACGGTCTCGACGCCCCGCCCGCGCGCGTGCGGCAGGACGCCGAACAGCACGCCCCTGACCCGGTCGATCCGGCGCACCGCCCGGACCAGGCGCACCATCCCGATCGGCAGGCCGAAGCGGGTCAGCCGGCCCCGCGCGGCGGTCAGGGCCTGGTTGAGGTCGGGCAGGGCGAGGGCGACCCCGGCGGGTTCGCCCGCCACCTCGGCGAGCTGGACGATCGCGGGATCGAGGTGCGCCTTCAGCCGCCGGGTGACGTCGGCGAACTCGGCGCCGGTCATCGGCGTGAAGCCCCAGTTGCCCTGCCAGGCCCGCTCGAAGACCTCCTGCACCACCCTCATGTCGGCGTCGTAGCGGGCGCCCAGGTCGAGGGGCCGCACGGTGACCTGGTGGCGCCGCTCGGCCAGCCGCGCGACGCGCAGCAGCCGCTCCATCGGCAGCCCGCCGGCCGTCTCCTCCCACGTCCACAGGTCCTTGGCCTTGGCCAGCCCGCAGGACTCCAGCAGCGGCGGATAGTACTCCGGGTTGTACGGCATCATCACGCTCGGCGGCCGGCCGAACCCGTCGACCAGCACCCCGCACTCGTCGTTGGTGGTGAACCCGACGGGCCCCAGCATGGTGCGCAGCCCGCGCGCCCGCAGCCACGACGCCGCCGCGTCCAGCAACTCGCGCGCCACCGACGGGTCGTCGGCGCAGGCGAACTGCCCGAAGAAGCCGTCGCGGGCGGCGCGGATCTCGTTGTGGCGCGGGTTGTGCACGGCGGCCACGCGCCCGGCCACCCGCCCGCCCCTGCGCACGGTGAACAGCTCGACGTCGCCGTACTCGAAGAACGGGTTGCGCCGCCGGTCGAGCAGGCGCCGGCAGTCCTCCCGCAGCGGCGGCACGAAGGACGGGTCGCGGCCGTGCAGCCGGTACGGGAGCTCGATGAACTCCCGCAGCTCGCGGCGGCCCCGCACGGGCTCGGCCGCGGTGGCCGGCCCGCTAGGGGCGTGCGGAGGTGAAGACGAGGCTCGCATTGTGGCCCCCGAAGGCGAACGAGTTGGACACGACGGCTCCCGGACCGAGCGGGCGCGGCCGGCGTACCACGTCGATCTCGCACTCGGGGTCCTGGACGTCGAGGTTGATCGTGGGATGGATGAGGCGTTCGTGCAGCGTGAGCACGCTGACCACGGCCTCGATCGCCCCGGCCGCGCCGATCGCGTGGCCGAGGATGCTCTTGGTGGAGGTGACGGGCACCTGGCCAGGACCGCACAACCGGGCGATGACCTGGGCCTCGGTGATGTCGTTGAGCGGGGTGCCGCTGCCGTGGGCGTTGACGTGGGCGACGTCGCCGGTGCTCAGGCCCGCGTCGGCCAGCGCCTGCCGGACGCACCGCTCGGCGCCCTCCCCCTTGGGGTCGGGCGTGGTCAGGTGGTGGGCGTCGGAGGTGCGGCCGTACCCGGACAGTTCTGCATAGACGCGGGCACCGCGCCGCACGGCGTCCTCCAGCCGTTCGAGTACGACGAACGCCGCCCCCTCGGCCAGCACGAACCCGTCGCGGGCGATGTCGAACGGCCGCGAGGCGCACTCCGGCTCGTTCACCCGCTGCGACAGCGCCCCGCAGCGGTGGAAGGCGAGCAGGATCGTGGGCGACACGCACGCCTCCGTGCCGCCGGCCACGACCAGGTCGGCCGAGCCGTCGCGGAGCAGGCGCAGGCCCTCCCCGATCGTGTGGCCGCCGGAGGCGCAGGCGGTGGAGACGGTCAGGCTGGGGCCGAGGATCTGGTGACGCATGCTGACGAACGCGGCGGAGGCGTTCGGCATGATCCTCGGGACGTAGAGCGCGCTCGGCTGCGCCCCGGCCCCGGACGGCCCGCTCGGTGGCCCAGCAGGTGGTACGGCGGGCTGCCGGCTGGGTGCCGCGGCGTACTCGGCGGCGGCGCCGAGCAGGGTGTTCTCGGCGGTCTCGTTGCCGCCGAGGGCGGTGCCCGTCACGACCGCCCGGCGCTCGGGCGGCACCGACGCGCCGTCCAGACCGGCCAGGCCGCTCATGCCGCCGGGGCCGAGCAGCCCGGCGTCGGCGAGCCCGTCGTCGGCCGCGCAGACGGCCAGCAGCGTCGCCCGGTCCATGCGGCGCGCCTGCTTGCCCGTCACGTAGGGGGCGGTGTCGAAGCCGGGGACCTGGCAGGCGAAGCCGACCGGCAGGGACGAGGCGTCGAAGGAGGTGATGGTGCGCGCGGTGGAGCGCCCGGCGATCAGGGTGTCCCAGAACGTCCGCAGATCGTTGCCGCCCGGTGTGCGCACGCCCAGGCCGGTGACGGCGACGCGGACCCGTTCCGCCATCAGCCGGCCTGGGCCCCGGCGCGGACCAGGGAGGTCACGTCGGCCAGGGTGCGGGCCTGCTTGGCGGTGTCGAGGTCCACGACGAGCTTGAAGCGGTCCTCGCTCGCCGCGGCCAGCTCGGCCATGTCGAGGCTGTCGGCGTCCAGCTCCTCGCGCAGGTCGGTGTCGGGGGCGATGCGCGCCGGATCCACCGAGAGGATCCTGGCGCAGATGGCGCGCAACTGGTGGAAGATCTCTTCCTCGGTCATGCTCACGTCCTTGTTGGCTGTCGGCCCTCGACGGTGGCCGCTCGGGTGCTGGTCGGGCATCGGATTGGTCGGGGCGGCGGCGGGCCTGAGCACCGCACGGCACGGAGCGCTCCCCCGGACCTGGGCACCGCGAAGCACTTGGCGCTTCCCCCGGACCTGGCCGGTTACTCTACTCTTACGCTTCGACACTGTCAGCTACGATCGCCTGACGCGGAGCGAGTCGCCGGACCGCTCCGGACAAGGCGGAGAGTGAGTGCCGTGACGGACCCGTTCAGCAAGTGCCGGCTGCCTGACGAGATCGAGGCGCTCATCGCGCCGGGCGTCTACCCCTTCTACGTGCCGGTGGAGGAACGGCCGGGCGGCGGGGAGGCCGTGGTGGGCGGCCGTCGCGTGCTGATGGCCGGCTCCAACGACTACCTGGCGCTGTCCGGCGACCCCCGGCTGAAGGAGGCGGGTGTGCGGGCGCTGCGCCTGCTGGGCGCGGGCAACTCCGGCTCGCGCGCGCTCAACGGCACGCTGGCCCTGCACCAGCGGCTGGAGGCGGAGCTGGCCGCGTTCCTCGATCATGAGGCGGCGATGGTGGTCTCCACCGGTTACCAGGCCAACCTCGCGCTCAGCGCGTTGTTCGGGCCGCGTGACCTCCTGCTCGCCGATCGCGACATCCACGCCTCGCTCATCGACGCCGCCCGGCTGGGCCTGGCCCCGCTGCGCCGCTTCCGGCACAACGACCTGGAGCAGTTGGAGAGGCTGCTGGAGGAGGCCGATCCGGCGGCCGGGGTGCTCGTGCTCACCGAGGGCATGTTCTCGGTCGGGGGCGATCTGTGCGATCTGCCCGGCATCGCGAAGCTCGCCGAGCGCCACGGGGCGCGGGTGGTGCTCGACAGCGCGCACGACCTCGGGCTGCTGGGGCCGGGCGGGCGAGGGGCCGCCGAGCACTTCGGGCTGCAGCCGGCGGTGGACGTGCAGACGCTGACGTTCTCCAAGTGTTTCGGCACGCTCGGCGGGGCGGTCGCCGGACCTGGGCACGTCATCGGCTACCTGCGGCACAGCGCGCGGGCCGCGCTGTTCTCGGCCTCCCTGCCGCCGGCCTGCACGGCGTCGGCGCTGGCCGCGCTCGACGTGGTCCGCACGGAGCCGGAGCGCCGCCAGGCCGTGCTGGCCTCGGCCGAACGGCTGCGTTCCGGGCTGGCCGCGCTCGGGTTCGCCATCCCGCCCGGCGGCACCCCGACCGTGTCGCTGCGGGTGGGCGACGCGATGACGTGCTGCCGGTTCTGGTCGGGGCTGCTGGAGGAGGGGGTGCTGGCCAACGCCATGCTGCCGCCGGGCGTGCCCGAGGGCAGGGCGCTGATCCGGCTGAGCGTCACGGCCGCCCACACGGGCGCGCAGGTGGACCGGATCCTGGACGCGGTCTCCACGGTCGCCACCCGCCTCGCCGTCCCCGCCACCTGACCGTCCCCGCCCGCGAGTCAGCCCGGGATCTGGGCGAGGGCTCAGGCCGGAAGGCGCGGGCGGTGACGATGCCGCCGAGCGACACGCCGGAGGGGATACGCTGGCGCGCGATGCCGGCAGGTGAGGAGGAGGGGCCGATGTTGCGTACCTGGCTGACCGAGCGGTTCGGGCTGGAGGTGCCGTTGGTCGGGGCGCCGATGGCGGGAGTGGCCGACGGACGGCTGGCCGCCGCCGTGTCGGCGGCGGGCGGGCTGGGCATGTTCGGGGCCCCGGCATCCGCGACGGCCTCTTGGATCGCCGAGCAGGCCGCCGTCGCCGCCGCGAGCGGCCGTCCGTACGGGATCGGGCTGATGGCCTGGGCGCTGGAGGACCAGCCCGGCCAGCTGGACGCGGTGCTGGAGGCGCGTCCAGCCCTGGTGTCGGTGAGTTACGGGGACTTCGCGCGTCATGTGGAGCCGCTGCGCGCGGCCGGGATCGCCGTGGCCACCCAGGCGGGCACCACGTGGGAGGCGCTGGCGGCCGAACAGGCCGGGGTGGACGTGATCGTGGCGCGCGGCGGAGAGGGCGGCGGTCATGGCAGGGACGAGGTGGCCACGCTGCCGCTGCTGCAGAGCGTGCTGGACGCGGTGAACGTCCCGGTGCTGGCCGCCGGCGGCATCGCGACGGCCCGCGGGCTGGCCGCCGTACTGGCCGCGGGCGCGGAGGGCGGCTGGGTGGGCACGGCGTTCCTGGGCTGCGCCGAGACGACGCTGTCCGGGGCGGCGAGAGAGCGGGTCCTGACCACGGAGGAGACGGGCACGGCCTACGGCCGGGTCTTCGACGTCGCCCAGCGGCTGGCCTGGCCGCCGGAGTTCGGGGGGCGGGCGCTGCGGAACGCGTTCTTCGACCGGTGGGAGGGGCGGGAGGAGGAGCTCGCCGTGGACGAGGCCGCTCGAGCCGAGCTGGAGGCCGCGCGGGCGAAGGGCGACCTCGAGGGCGCGTACGTCTACGCGGGTCAGGCGGTGGGCCTGGTGCGGCAGGAGCGCACGGCCGCGGACGTGGTGACCGGCTTCAAGGATGCGCAGTCACTGCTCGCCCGCCGCTTCGACGACCCGCCGTCTACTGCCGGACCGGGCCCTGGATGACGTCGCGGGCCACGTAGGCGATGAGGGCGAGCAGGACGAGGTCCGCCGCCGGCGGGGTCGCCATGCCGGCGACCAGGTAGCAGCCGAGCAGCACGATGAGCGCCCTCTCCTGGCCCGTGCCCTTCTCGCCCGCCGGCAGGATCACGGCGAGCGCCGCCGCCACCAGGACCGCGTGCGTGGCCGTGAGGTGGAACAGCCGGCGGCGGGTTCCTGGATCCCTCTGGCCACGCGACCCTCGCTCCACGCCCCGGCGGCGAAGGCGGCCGGGGCCGGCAGGTGAGCCCTCAGCGGCATGGAGGACCTGCCGTCCGCCGCCGAGGAGCACGCGCGGCCGCTCGGCCTGTCCGAGACGGTCATGTACGTGACCGATCCGCGGCAGTCGCGGCTCGTCCCCCTGCCTGGACGGCAGGACCAGGACGACGCGCCGCTCAAGCCGGTCCGGATCGGCGGCACCCTGCCAGGCCGCGCCTTCCGCGCGGTGGAGCTCGCGCCCGCCCGCTCCCCCGCCACCCCGGCGGAGTGATCCAGGAGATCCTGGAGCACCAGCACGGGCGGCTCCAGGACGACGCGACGGTGATGACGGTGCAGTGGCGCAGCCGGAGCAGCCGTCAGCAGCTCCGCCTCTGATCCGGCCGGCACGGGATGCCATGGGATGATCGTGACGAAGAGGCGAAAAAGGAGAGGCAGGCCACGGTGCCAGAGCAGCAGGAGCGACGCGTACCCGGAATGTCAGGCCCTCTGGAGGCGGTGACCGTCGGCCTGTCGGCGCTCGGCCGCGAGCCGGGCGGCGAGAAGCTGGCGGACGCGCTCATGTCCGACCGCTTCCGCCAGCTCGACACCTCCAACGAGTACGCGGGCGGCCGCAGCGAGACGCTCATCGGGCAGGCGCTCGCGGGCGCCGAAGACGCCGGGGTGACGATCTTCACGAAGGCGGACCGCGACCCGGAGACGGGGGTGTTCGACGGTGACCGGGTGATGCGCTCGTTCGAGGAGACGATCACCCGGCTGGGCGTCGAGCGGCTGCCGGTCTACCATCTGCACGACCCGTTCACGATCACGCTGGCGGAGGCGATGGCGCCCGGCGGGGCCGTGCCGGCTCTGATGTCGCTGCGCGAGCAGGGGCTGGTCGGCGAGATCGGCATCGCGGCGGCGGGCGGCACGCTGGTGCAGGACTACATCCGTACGGACGCGTTCGACGCGGTCCTCACCCACAACCGCTACACGCTGGTGGACCGGCGCGGGGAGGACATCCTCGACCTGGCCACGGAGCGGAACATGACGGTCTTCAACGCCGCGCCGTTCGGCGGCGGCATCCTGGCGGGCTCCCCGCGCCGCGCCGGCCGGTACGGCTACCGGCCGATCTCACCGGAGTTCGGGCAGTACGTGGAGCGGCTGCGGGAGCTGGCGGAGCGGTGGGGCATCGGGCTGGCCGCCGCCGCGCTGCACTTCTCGATGGCCGAGCCGCGGGTCCACTCGACGGTGGTGGGAGTGACGTCGGTGACGCGGCTGGAGGAGCTGGCCGCGTTGGTCGACACGGTGGTGCCGGGCGGGTTCTGGGACGAGGTGGCGGCCCTGGGCTCCCCGCCGCCCTCGCCGGTGGACTGAGCCACGGAGCCGCACCGGGTCCCGGCCCGCACCAGGTCCGGGCGCCGCCTGACGCCCGCGCCCGGACCAGGCGTGGTACGGCCGGGCCGGCCCGGCCGGTTCAGGGCAGGGGGGAAAGGCCCTCGTGGTGGACCGTCCACGAGCCGGGGAAACCGGGCGTGGGCGGGCCGCCGTCCCAGCCCCTGGCCATGAGCGCGACCGCCGCCAGCAGCCCGCCGTTGCCCGGCAGGTAGACGGGCAGCGTGGCGCTCTGCCGGTTGTGCCCGTTGGGCAGGTACGTGTTCTTCGTCTCCGGCCGCAGCAACGCCGCCACGGCCAGGTCCGGCTCGCCCAGCCGGGTGGCGGTCATGGCGATGGCGGGGTAGTCCCAGCCCCAGGTGCTCTCCCAGTTCCAGCGGTCGAGCACGTCGTCCAGGGTGCGGCGCATGGTGGCGGCGTCGATGACGGGCGTCGGGGGGACGACGCCGAGCGCGTACAGCATGGAGGGGTGGTCGTCGCGCACCGTGTACGGCGGCGCGTCCATGGCCGCGTACACCCCGTCGCGCACGAGAGGCCGGGCCATGCCCTCCGCCACCTCGGTCCAGCGCGGCTCGGGCGGCAGCCCCAGCAGCAGCCGCCAGCGCTGTGCCACGCGCAGCGCCCACGACCAGTAGGCCAGCTCGAACGTGGGATTCGCCGCCTCGGCCCGGACGTCCGCGTACGACTCCTGGGCCGGCACCAGCGGCGGCCCCAGCCCGTACCCCCGGGGCTCCTTGACGGCGAAGGCGGCCATGAAGGCGGCGGTGTCGAGCACCAGGTCGCCGTAGAGGGACAGGGCCCGGGGGGTGCCGGCGGCGCGGCGCACGAGCTCGGCCAGGTAGATCGGGTGAGGCTGCTGCCACACCAGGAACGGCCCGATCGGGCTCGGGCTCTCCCGCCCGTCGGGTCCGGTCTGCTTGGGCCAGCGGGCGCCGGGGCAGCCCTGCGCGCGGGCGGTCTCGCGGGCCAGCGGCTGGATGGCGGCGTACCAGGACAGGCTGCGTTCCAGCAGCTCAGGCCGCCCCCACAGCGGAAAGTGCGCCGCGTGCCACCAGTGCATCTCCAAGTGGAAGCGGCCGCGCCAGCTGTTGGCCATCAGCCCGGTCTCGGCGGGCGGGGTGGAGCCGGCGCAGTGGATCGCCGTGAGGTATTGCGACAGGACGATCCGCCGCTCCAGCTCGGGGGCGCGCCCGTCGCGGCTGCCGGACAGGTCCACCGCCCCGCCCGTGCTCCAGAACCGGGGCCAGTGCCGTGCCGAGGCCCCTGCGACCTCCTCATGAGAAGGCGGTTCCGCTTCGGCGTGGCCCGGCAGGAACGCGAACGTCAGCTCGGCGACCGGCTCGCGGAAAGTGATCAGGAACTCGTGGGCGCCGACCGCGATCAGCTCGCCTCCGGCGGCCCGCACGCTCACCTGGTACGCGGTGCCGTCGAGCCGCCGCTCAACCGTGCCGCCGCCGGCGCGTGCGAGCAGGCGAGAGGTGTGCTCCCCCGGCCTGGTCCAGTCGGCCGCGTTCCCCCACGCCTCGGACCCGTACGGGAACGTCAGCCGCACCCCCGTCTCGGCCAGCGCGGGCGACTCCAGCCGCACGCTGATCGCGTCCCGATCGGGATGGCAGGCGGTGACGACGTGGAAGGGCGCGCCGCGCAGCAGGTAGCGGCTGGTCAGCGTGCCGGTCCACAGGTCGAGGCGCTGACGGGCGTCGGTCACGTCCCCGGGGGCGAAGGGCGCTCCGGCGGCGGTGGCCAGCCCGATCCGGCCGAGGTCGAGCCGGTGCGGGTTGGCGCGCAGCCACGACTCGGCGGCCGAGGCGGGGTTCTCGCCGTCGCCGCTCAGGTCGCCGCGCATGTCCACGTACGGGACAGGCCCCAGGGCCGTCTCGTACGTGATCGTCGTGTCGGCCAGCCGGTACGAGCCGGGCATGCTGTGCCAGCCCCACGACGCCATGGTGGCCAGCAGCGTCCCCGGCGCCGTACCCGTGCGGTCCTCGACCGGGTAGGAGCCGGGGAACGTCTGCAGCCCGGTGAGGTCCGCTGTGAAGCAGAGCTCCCCGTTGCCCACCGACAGAGGTGACTCGGGCAGGATCCGGGTCGCCTCGACGGCGTGCCGTGCGGCCAGCGCGCGGCGGTCGATCACTGCTTGATCGCCGTCGCGACCTGCGAGACGAAGTCCGTCGCCGCGGCGGCGGGCTGCTGGCGGCCGAACAGCACCTCAGCGTTGACCCGGTCGAGGATCTTCGGCGTGTCGGTGGATCCTGCGGGCCCGATCACCAGCGGCGGCCCGGCCTTCGGCGTGAGCGCGTCGATGAAGGTGGCCTGCGCCTTCTCCGGCTCGCCGAGCACGTCCTGGATGGCCGTGCGGACGTCGGAGTTGGCCGGGACGCCCCGGTCAGCCAGGATGATCTTGCCCGCGTCGGGGCTGTTGACCAGGAAGTCGAGGAACTTGGCGGCCTCCTTGGGATGTTCGGTCTTGGCGTTGATGCTGTAGATCTGCGAAGCCTGCAGCCACATGCCGGGCTGGGTGGCGCCGCTCTCGCCCGGCACCCGCATCAGCCGCAGCGGCTGCCCGGCGGCCTTGCTGAGCGCGCTGAGCTGGTTGCTCCAGTCGAACTGCATCGCCGCCTGGCCCCGGCCCATCAGCGACTGCTCGGGCGCGGGCTGGGTGATCAGTTCGGCCGTCTGCGAGGCCGGCGGGGTCGCCCCGGCGTTCATCAGCTCCAGCGTCATCGTCCACCAGTCCACCAGCGTCTTCTCGCCGATGCCGACCTTGCCGTCGGCGGTGTAGAGCGCCTCGCCGCGCTGGCGGGAGTAGACGTCCAGCATGTCGGTCCTGGTCGGGTCGGCCAGCGCGAACGTGCCCTTCGGCAGCTTCGGGACCAGCTCCTTGGTGATGCGCTTGAAGTCGTCCCAGGTCCAGGTGTCCTCCTCGGGCAGGGCCACGCCCGCCTTCTCGAACACGGACTCGTTGACGACCAGGGAGATGGCGTTGACGCCGGTCGGCACGCCGTACTGGACGCCGCCGAACTTGCCGTTGTCCAGCGCGGCGGCGCCGATCTTGTCGGTCTTCAGCCCGGTCCTGGCCAGGTCGAGCAGGGCGCCGCGGTCGCCGTACTCGCGGGGGTAGGCGCCGCCGAGCGTGATCACGTCGGGCGCGCGCCCGCCCGCCACCTCGGTGGCCAGGCGGTCGAAGTAGGAGTTGAAGTCGGTGTAGCTGCCCTTGACCTTGATGCCGGGGTTCTTGGCCTGGAAGGCCTCGATGACCTTCTGGGTGGCGGCCGCCCTGTCGTTGTTGCCCCACCAGCCGAAGCGCAGCTCGACCGCGCCTCCGTCCGAGCCGCCGGACGAGCCGCCGCCGCACGCGGAGACCGCGAGCAGGACACCGGTGAGACAGAGCGCCGCCAGGCCACCGGTTCTTCTCGGCATGGCCTTCTCCTTTTGTTGGTACGTGGTGACACTGGGGGGTGACGCGGGGCGGGTGAGCCCGGATCAGCGGAAGCCGGTCGTGGAGATGCCCTGCGTCAGGTAGCGCTGCCCGGCCAGGAAGAACCCGAAGATCGGCGCCAGGCCCACGATGGACATGGCGAACAGCTGGCCCCAGGCCGTCTCGCCCTGCCCGTCCATGAACGAGCGCAGCGCCACGGGCAGGGTCCACAGCTCGGGGTCGGTCAGGAAGATGAGCTGGCCGAAGAAGTCGTTCCAGGTCCAGATGAAGGTGAACAGCGCCGAGGTGGCCAGCGCCGGCACCGACAGCGGCATGATGATCCGCCAGTAGATCCTGAAGTGCCCGCAGCCGTCGATGCGGGCCGCCTCGTCCAGCTCCCTGGGCA
Organism: Nonomuraea maheshkhaliensis; assembly: GCF_039529435.1. NCBI lineage: Bacteria > Bacillati > Actinomycetota > Actinomycetes > Streptosporangiales > Streptosporangiaceae > Nonomuraea > Nonomuraea maheshkhaliensis. The sequence goes on along the minus strand of NZ_BAAAMU010000112.1, from coordinate 2,042 downwards.
GGCCGCGGATGAACTGCACCATCAGGAAGATGAAGAACGCGTCGTGCGCCAGGAACTTCGGCACGACCAGCGGCAGGTTCGTGTTGATCCAGTCGAGCTGGGAGAACAAGACGTACTGGGGGACGATCAGCACGTGGATGGGCAGCATCAGCGTCGCCAGCATCATGGCGAAGAAGACGTTCCTGCCCCGGAAGTTCAGCCGCGCGAAGGCGTAGGCGGCCAGCGAGCACGACATCAGGTTGCCGGCCACGGCCAGCAGCGCGATCACGGCCGAGTTCAGCAGGTAGAAGTGGAACGGGTGCTCCAGCGCCGTCCAGCCGTCGGTGTAGTTGCTCAGGTCGAAGCTGGTCGGCCAGATCGAGGGGTCGCGGAAGATGGTCTCGGTCGGCTTGACCGAGCTGGACACCATCCACAGCAGCGGATAGAGCATCACCAGGCCGAAGCCGATGAGCAGCACGTGCTTCGACAGCCGGCGCGAGCGTCCGCCGGAGGCCTTGAGTTCAGCCGCCATAGAACACCCACCGCCTGGCGAAGAGGAAGTTGATTCCGGTCAGCACGGCGATGATGGCCAGCAGGAACCACGCCATCGCGGAGGCGTAGCCCATGTCGAAGGAGCCGAAGCCGCGTTCGTACAGGTAGAGCGTGTAGAGCAGGGTGGAGTCCGACGGCCCGCCGCGCCCGCCGCTGATCACGAACGCCTGCGTGAAGCTCTGGAAGGCGCCGATGAGCTGCAGGACGAGGTTGAAGAAGATGATCGGTGTGAGCATCGGCAGCGTGATGTGGAAGAACCGCCTCACCGTGCCCGCGCCGTCCACCTGGGCCGCCTCGTAGTAGGAGACGGGGATCTGGCGCAGCCCGGCCAGGAAGATGACCATGGGCGCGCCGAAGGTCCAGGCGTTGAGCAGCACGAGTGTGCCGAGGGCGAAGTCGGGGTGTGACACCCAGCTGACACCCTCCGTGCCGAACAGCGCCAGCACCTGGTTGACCAGGCCGTCCTTGCCGAAGATCTGCCGCCACAGGATGGCGATCGACACGCTGCCCGCGAGCAGCGAGGGCAGGTAGTAGACGGACCGGTAGAAGCTCAGCCCGCGCACGCCGCGGTTGAGCAGGAGTGCCAGGGCCAGCGCCAGCACGAGCTGGATGGGCACCGACACGAACACGTAGATGAACGTGACCAGCAGCGACTTGTGCAGCCGCGGGTCGGCGAGCATCTCGCGGTAGTTGTCCAGCCCGAGCCATTCCGGCGGCTTGAGCAGGGTGTATTCGGTGAAGGACAGGTAGAGCGAGGCCAGGATCGGCCCCACGGTGAACAGCGCCATGCCGATGAACCACGGCGTGAGGAAGAGGTAGCCGATCCGGTCGCGTGGCGGGCCGCTGATCTTTCTGTGACCGGCCCGGCACCGGGTCAGGGACCGTGTCCGGGCTGGTGAGGCGGGGGTAGGCGAGACGGTCGTCTCGGGGCTGTCAGGGGGGTGCAAACGTTCGCTCATCGATGACCCTTCGCGGTCGCGCTGAGCCGCACGCAACCGGGGACAATCAGGGACGCAAGCCGTGAGGCGCCTGCGAGTAACCAGTTTCTAACATTGCCCACATCGGGTGTCAACGCTTGGTTGGCCGCGCGATGACCTGCGTCGACGGGAAAGCGGGCGGGACTTGCGCGGTTTCCGGCAAGCGGTTGTAATACGGGTGAGAAACCGGTATCTCAGCGTCGGCGCCCGGCCGGGGGCCGCTGTGAGGTCATGCATGCGAGACGACGGCCGAGCGTGCGGGAGAGCGGATGAGGGTGAGCCCCGAAGACAGAGACGGAGACGATGAGCGGGAAACGACGGCCACCTCAGGCCCGATAGCAGGCCCGGCACGAGGCTCGGTAGCGGGCCCAGCAGCGGGCCCAGCAGCGGGCCCGGCCGCGGGCAAGATGGCGGGCCGCGTGACCGGGCGGCGGGGGCCGCGACCGGCCGGGCCGGCCACGGCCAGCAGCGCCGCCGCGCCCGCCGGGGTGTCGCGGGCCACGGTCTCGCGCGTCATGAACGGCTCGCCGAGCG